>JANLTS010000369.1:0-9722 GCA_031363045.1 Hyphomicrobiales bacterium | reverse complement strand
AGAATTCTACCTTGGAAGAGTTAGGCCCGGGCGCGCAAAGGCCACGGATTGAGCTGAATGTTCAAGCACATAGGCGACACTTTCTCCCAGGCACATGGGTGACATTTTGGGCGGATTTCAGGGGCGCGAGATCGAAGTCCGGGAATGTCGGCGAACCGTCCGCCTTCCTGAAATCTCCCGACAGTGCGACACGAAAAAGGCTCATGTCTTGACACCCTCGCGAATTGTGGTTGCAGCCGCCGCCAGCCCGTCACGCAGTATCCACACGTCGCCGGAATAGCAGATGAAGTCGAAACCCTGCTTGTAGTGGGAGATGCCTTGCTCGGTGTTGGCAACAAGGCGGCCGAGCGACTTGCCATGTTTCTTGGCGGCGCCGATAATCTTTGTCATCGCTGCCTGGAAATTCGGATGACTGAATTCGCCGGGAATGCCAAGCGACACCGAAAGATCGAAATGCCCGACCCACAGGCCATCGACACCGGCGATGGCGGCAATGGCGTCGGCATTCTCGGCTCCGGCCGCCGTCTCGATCAGGCAGATGACGGCGGTGCGCTTGTTGGCGTTGCCGAGCGCTTCAATCACCGGAGCGGACCGATAATTGTCATGCGCCATCTGCAAGCCCACGCCGCGCTTGCCAAGCGGGAAATACTTGACCGAGTCGACCATCGCCTGGGCTTGTTCTGCCGTCGAGATCATCGGCGCAATCAGCCCCTCGGCGCCCATGTCGCAGGCCCGCGCCAGCATGTCATTCTCGAGGGCCGGTACCCTGACAATGACCGCGATACCTGCCGCTTCGAAATAACGGATGGCGCTTTTCAGCGTCTCGAAGGAGAATCCCGAATGCTCCATGTCGAAGAAGGCGAAGTCGCAACCGGCGGCTTTGAGGATGTGGCCAATGCCCGGGGTGGCGAATTCGACAATGAAATTGCCGATCTTCAACTCCTTCGAGCCGATCATGTCCCGCAGACCCATTGACGCGCTCCCTCACCAGTTCCCGGTTGTGTCCGGGCTCACTGATTGACTCATCATACCAGCAGCATGTAATCAAGGCTCAAAGCTAACCGAGGATTCCGTATGACGTCAATCGCTCTCTTGGGTGCCGGTGGCAAAATGGGCCATCGACTGGCCCGTAATCTGCGTGGCAGCCGTTTCGATGTTCGTCACGTCGAAGTGAGCGATGCAGGCCGTGCACGCCTGCGCGACGATTTCAACATAGGCTGTGTCGCTGCGGAAGCCGCGCTGGCCGGCGCCGATGTTGTCATTCTGGCTGTTCCCGACACGGCGATTGGCAAGGTCGCGCAGTCGATTCTGCACCTGCTGAAGCCCGGTATGATGGTGGTCGTGCTCGATGCCGCGGCCCCCTTTGCCGGCCATCTGCCGGACCGTCCCGACCTCACCTATTTCGTCACCCACCCTTGCCACCCGCCAATCTTCAACGACGAGACCGATGTGGCTGCCAAGCTTGACCGCTTCGGTGGCATTGCCGCCAAGCAGCATATTGTCAGCGCCCTGATGCAGGGACCGGAAGAGGCCTATGCGCTGGGCGAAGAAGTTGCCCGTACCATCTGGGCGCCGGTCATGCGCTCGCACCGGGTAACGGTGGAACAGATGGCGCTGCTCGAACCCGGCCTGTCTGAAACCGTTGTAGCATCCCTGCTTGACGTCATGCGCGAGGCCATGGACGAGGTGGTGGCGCGGGGCGTTCCGGCCGAGGCCGCCCGTGACTTCCTGCTCGGGCACATGAACATCCTGGGTGCCGTCATTTTCAAGGAACAGCCCGGCGTGTTCTCGGATGCCTGTAACAAGGCGATCCAGTTCGGCAAGCCGGTGCTGATGCGTGACGATTGGAAACGGGTGTTCGAACCCGGTGAAATCGCCGCCTCGATCCGCCGCATCACCTGAGCCGTCACCAAGCCAGCCGAACGAACCTCTTGCGCTTTCACTGCCTTTAGTGCTGAAAGCCGCGAAACCGGGAGTCTGGAATGCTTGAATCCTTGCAATCACTGCTGTCTGGCGATGCCATGTGGGCCTTGGGACAGGTCATCATGATTGACCTTGTGCTGGCCGGCGACAATGCGGTGGTGATTGGCCTTGCCGCTGCTGGTCTTCCCAAGGACCAGCGCAACAAGGCAATCCTTGTCGGCATCATTGCCGCAACCGTCTTGCGTATTATCTTTGCGCTGACGACCACTCAGCTTTTGGCATTCGGCCCGGGGCTGCTAGTTGCAGGCGGTTTACTGCTGCTCTGGGTTTGCTGGAAGATGTGGCGCGAATTGCGCGATGGCCACAGCGAAGAAGATGCCATCGAAGCCGTGACCGGCGAGGACATCAATGCCGACGGAACCGTCGGTGAAAAGGGTCCGCCGCGCAAAACCTTCACCCAGGCGGCGTGGCAGATTGTCATTGCCGATGTCTCCATGTCGCTTGACAACGTGCTGGCGGTGGCAGGAGCGGCACTGGATCACCCGGTCGTGTTGGTCATCGGCCTCGTTCTCTCCATCGCACTGATGGGCCTCGCGGCCACATTCATCGCCAGGTTGCTGCAGAAGCATCGCTGGATCGCCTATGTTGGATTGGTGATCATCCTCTATGTGGCGGTGGAAATGATCTACAAAGGGGCGCTACCATTCTGGCCGGCGGTGGCGTGATGCTGAACTTCGACGCAGCGCGCTTCCTTAAAATCGAATCGGGTGCCGTGGCGCTTGCACCCGTTATTCACACGGCGATCGGCGCATGTCTGGCGGCGGGAGCCACGAATATTTTCTTCCTCGGCACCGGTGGCGCTGCCATCCTGATGCAACCGGCGGCTCAGCTGTTGCAGCGGCGTTCGTCGTTCCCGGCCTATATGGAAATCGCTGCCGAATTCGTGACGGCGGGCCATCAGGGCCTTGGGCCCCAATCGATCGTGGTGATCCCATCGTTGTCGGGCACGACGAAGGAATCGGTCGAGACGCTGGAGTTTTGCAAGGCCAAGGGCGCCACCATCATTGCGCTGGTGGGCCACAAGGCGACGCCGCTGGGCCAGAAGGCCGATCATGTCTTCGTCAATTTTGCCGAGGACGATACGTCCTGCGAGTCCTTCTATCTGCAAGCGCTGTTCATCGCACTTTCGGTGATGGCGCATCGCGGCGAGATTTCGGACTATGACCGGACGATTGCCGAATTGTCCAGCCTGCCGCAGCATCTTCTGGCTGCCAAACAGGCCTTCGAGCAAGAGGCCGAACGCCTCGCCACGGCTTTCACCGCCGAGCCCTATCACATCGTCACTGCAGCGGGCGGCAGTTGGGCACAAGCCTGGTACTATGGCATGTGCATCCTCGAAGAGATGCAATGGATCAGGACGAGGCCGGTGCACGCCGCCGACTTCTTCCACGGCACGCTGGAACTGGTGGAGAAGGGCGTCAGCGTCATCATTTTCCACGGCGAGCATGCCTACCGCCCCTTGACGGAGCGCGTCGAAAAATTCGCTCGTCAGTACACGGACAAAGTGACGGTTCTGGATGCCGCCGGCTTTGCCATGGCGGGCATCTCGCCCGAAACCCGCGCGCTGATTTCGCCGGTGATCCTCGCCACTATTCTCGAACGCCTTTCGGCCCATCTTGAAGTAAAACGCAATCACCCGCTGACCACCAGACGCTATTACAAGAAAGTCAGCTACTGAGCGGCGCAGCCTGATTCATTCGAGTGGATTGCCCATGACCATCAGTTTCCACGATCTCTCCACCATGACGCGCAGCGCGCGTGATCGCCTGCTGCAACGCACCGAGGCTGACCTGTCGCACTATGAAGACAAGGTGAAGCCGATCATCGCGGCGGTGCGCACTGAAGGTGATGCGGCCCTTGCCCGCTTCGCCCGCGAGTTCGACAAATCCCCGGTCGGACCCCACGAGATTGCCGCCACCGAGGCCGATTTCGAACGCGCCGAAAAAACCCTCGACTCCAGGGTGCGCGAAGCCATGGACTTCATGGCGGGCTCGATCCGGCGCTTTCACCAGGACCAGAAACCTGAGGAAATGTGGTTCCACGAAATCCGCCCCGGCGTTTTCGCGGGTGACCGCACGACGGCGATCCCTTCGGTTGCCTGCTATGTGCCGCGCGGCAAGGGGGCATTTCCCTCCGTGGCGATGATGACGACGATCCCGGCCAAGGTGGCGGGCGTCAAGGAGATTGCCATCGTCACACCGCCAGGACCTGACGGCAAGATTGACGACGCAACGCTGGTGGCCGCCCGCATGTCTGGCGTCAGTAAAGTCTTCAAGGCCGGAGGTGCTCAGGCCATCGCCGCCGTGGCCTATGGCACTGAGACGGTGCCGAAATGCGCCAAGGTGGTAGGGCCAGGGAGTCCGTGGGTCGGTGTCGCCAAGCGTCTGCTGTCGCATGTGCTCGACACCGGAACGCCAGCGGGCCCCAGCGAATTGATCGTTTTTGCCGATGAGACCGCCGATGGCAGGCTTGCCGGACTCGATCTCATCATCGAGTCGGAGCACGGGCCCGACAGTTCGGCCTTTCTCGTCACCTGGAGCCGCAAGGTTGCCGAGGATGCGATGGCGGCGATCCCCGAATACTGGAAACAGATGAGTGCCCAGCGTGTCGCCTTCTCGTCGGCTGTGCTTGGTGGACCGATCGGCGGCATCGTGCTGGCGCGCGACGAGGATGAGGCCATCGCCTTCTGCAACGATTATGCACCCGAACATCTTGGCGTTCATTCCGACGAGCCCTTTCAATATCTCGGGCGGTTGGAAAACGCCGGAGAAATTCTTCTCGGCAAGCACACGCCGCCAACCCTTGGCAACTTCGTCATCGGCGTCAACCACGTGCTGCCGACCAGCGGCTGGGCCAAGACCGCGTCACCCTTGACCGTTTATGATTTCATGAAGCGCACTTCGGTCGCCTATGTGACCGCCAAGGGCTATCCGCAACTGGCGAAACATGCCGAAGTGATCGCCACCTACGAAGGCTTCGATGGCCACGCCAATGCCGTATCCGAAACCCGCAGCCGGTTGCTGAGGACCAATCGATGAGCCTGCGCAGCGGCGGCCAGATCCTTGTCGACCAACTGACGATCCATGGCGCATCCCACGTTTTCTGCGTGCCGGGCGAAAGCTATCTTGCGGTGCTCGATGCACTCCATGATGCGTCGATCAAGACCATCGTCTGCCGCCAGGAAGGTGGCGCTGCCTTCATGGCCGAAGCGCATGGCAAGATCAGCGGCAAGCCCGGCATCGTCATGGTGACCAGGGGGCCCGGTGCCACCAATGCTTCGCCCGGTATCCATGTTGCTTCGCAGGATTCAACTCCGATGATCATGTTCGTGGGCCAGGTGGCGCGCGACATGAAGGAGCGCGAGGCCTTTCAGGAACTCGACTATAAGGCGGTCTTCGGCACCATGGCCAAATGGGTGGTGGAAATCGACCGCGCTGAACGCATTCCGGAAATTCTGTCTCGCGCCTTCCATGTGGCGACGCAAGGGAGGCCTGGCCCCGTGGTGATCGCCCTGCCGGAGGACATGCTGACGGATGTTGTCGACGTTGCGGACGCCAAAGCATTCTCGCCCGCGGTGATGAAACCGGGTGCGGCCGACATGGAAGCCTTCCATCGCCGCCTGTTGTCAGCCGAACGTCCCATCGTGCTGGCCGGTGGCTCCGGTTGGAGCGCCCAAGGTGTGGCGGACCTGGTGAGTTTTGCCGAGAATTTCGATCTTCCGGTTGCCGTGACCTTCCGCCGTCAGATGCTGTTTCCGGCCGATCACCCGAATTTTGCCGGCGACCTGGGGATTGGCCCCAATCCAAAACTTCTGGCGCGTGTGAAGAATTCCGATCTGGTCATCCTTCTCGGTGGCCGCATGTCGGAAATGCCATCGCAGAGCTACACTCTGTTCGATATTCCCGGCGGCGGCGAGAGGCTGGTGCATATTCATCCGGGTGCGGAGGAATTGAACCGGGTCTACCGCACTGAACTTGGTATTCTGGCGACACCTCTGGCCTTCGCCGCGTCGGCAGCCGAACTGCCAAAGCCGAACAAGGTGAATTGGGCCGGTGCCGCCAAGACCGCGCATGGCGACTATCTCGCATGGAGCAACCCGAAGCCCATCCGCACGGCGGGCGAGGTGCAGATGAGCGGCATCATGCAGCATCTGTTCGAAGCAATGCCGGCCGATACCGTCTACTGCAATGGCGCTGGAAACTACGCGACATGGGTGCATCGCTTCTGGCCGTTCCGGGCCTTTGCCTCGCAATTGGCGCCGACTTGCGGCTCCATGGGCTATGGTGTTCCAGCTTCGGTGGCGGCTAAGGCCGTGTCGCCGCAGCGCGAGGTTATCGCCTTTGCCGGGGATGGCTGCTTCATGATGAACGGCCAGGAATTTGCCACCGCCGTGCAATATGACCTTGGCATTATCGTCGTGGTCGTCGACAACGGCATGTACGGCACCATCCGCATGCACCAGGAACGCGAGTATCCAGGCCGCGTGTCGGCAACGCAATTGCTCAATCCGGATTTCGCCGATCTTGCAAGGGCCTATGGCGGCCATGGCGAAACGGTGCGCAAGACGGAAGAGTTTGCAGGTGCACTGGCCCGCGCCAGAGCAAGTGGCAAGCCGTCGATCATCCATTGCCTGATCGACCCCGAAGCGATCACGCCAAGCCGCAGCTTGACCGAAATCCGCGAAGCGGCGCTCAAAAAGTAGAGGACCGCTCCTCGCACAGCGGTCCTTACATTATTGGTATCGGCGATCCTCGTTCAGGCCTTCGCCTTACGACGTGCAAACCAGCCACCGGCCAACAGGGCGGAAGCAAGCAATGGCAGGGCGCCTGGCAGTGGCACGGGATTCGGACCCGGATCGGGGTCTGGCAACTCGACCACCACCGACTTGAGCTTGAAGCTGTCGAAGAGCGTTTTCGTCTTGTACTCCGTACAGGTCTTCTTCTTTCTAATTGTCGTCCACGTCTTGCATTCCGTTGAAGGGACAACCTGCTCCAGCAGTGCGCCAAAACCGAAGACAGAGCTTAGAATGCTGCCGGATCCGAAACTAAAACTACCGACATGGCTGCTGTTGGTCGCGAATATCTGGTGATTGAACACCAGATCGTCAGCCAGGCTGCTGTCGAGATCGGCGTCGTCAGCGAAGAATGCGAAGGCCGCAAGACTATTGGTCAAAACGCCGGCGTAAGAGAAAGTCGCCGACAGGATCTTCACTTCGCTGGAAAATGTCAGCTGCAGAAGATCGTTGATGCCGGACGAGTCGACGGTGTGGCTGTTGTCACTCAGATTGTTAAGTTCGCCAAGGCCGTTGCCGGCCCACTGGCCGACACCAACTCCCGAACCCGCGACAGCCGTCACGGTCGAACCACTGTCATTCGATGTGTAAGCCTGAACTCCAACGGTCGGCCCAACAAGAGTACTTGAACTAAATGGACCCTTCGTCAACGAATAAAACCCGGGCGTCGATCCATCGAAACTATACGTTAAGACTGTTGCAGCCGATGCGGTGCTCGAAAGAGCGGCAAATAGCATTCCGGCCGCCAGATATTTACCTAGCATGAAACCCTCCAAATTCGCCCGCATCCGTTAACAAAGCAGCACGGCAGAATGGTGGAGTCAAATCAAACTTGAACCTATGAGTGCGGCAATTTTCAGAAAAGGCCAATGAAAACAGGATGTCGCTGCGTAAACTCATTCCCGGACACTGTTGGTAATCGGGTCCCGAAATTAACCTTTGCGGATCAGCAACTCGCGGGCCGTTGCCTCGTTGGTGATCAGCACATTGCAGTCGATGAGATTGATGGCGCCCAGGAGGCATTCGACCTTGTCGTTGCCGCCCGACGCAATGACCCGCGTCGGCACGCCGCGCAACTGGGCGATGGGGAGCGACATGACGCGGCTGTTCACCGGATGATCGACGAGCACGCCGTCGCGATCATAGAAATTGAACAGCAGATCGCCGACCGCACCCATTTTCATCAGCGCCGCGCGCTCGTCATCGCTGATGAGGTTGAAGCGGAAGGCGGTGGAAGAGGGCGCCATGGTGCCGACGCTCAGCAGCGCCAGATCGAGCCGCTCGGCGCGGCGGAAAATGTCGCGGAGCCCGCAGCGTTCGATCAGCGCATCGCGCGTCTCCGGGCTATCGACGACGGCGGGCGCCTGGAACAGATAGCAATCGGCGGCCATGATGCGGGCGAACTGCCAGGCGAACTCTGCTGGATTGAACTTCCGCGCTTGCACAATGCCGCCCAGCAGAGAGATGACCTGAACATTCTCAAGCTCGCGCGGCGCCAGCGTCTGCAGAGACTCATAGAGTGTGGCGCCCCAACCCACGCCAACCGTCATGTCATCGCGCAAGGTGTCGGACACAAACATGCCGGCCGCCACGCCGATCGACTTCGTGACATTCTCGGGCGTCGTAGGCTCCGGCACCACGACGGCTTCTTTGAAGCCAAAGACCTGTTTCAGCTGCGACTCGAGTTCAAAACATTCCGAGACATCGCCCTCGATCCAGATCTTCACTTCGCGTTGCTTGATCGCCTCGTTGATGTTGCGCACCACAGTCACGCGGCCGATGCCCAAGCGGTCGGCGATCTCGTTCTGGGTCAGCCCTTCGACATAATACATCCAGGCGATGCGCATGCGATTGCGGGCGATGCGTCCGGCTCCGCGCTCAAGTGGCAGCGGGCGGCTCTTGCGTGACGAAGGTTTTTCCAACATGTTGGCCAGTGCTGTGTTTGCAGTCATAGTGTGACGCAAGATACATAATTATGCAAGACAGTACTTGTGTATCGCAACACCTTTAAACAATTGAAATTGTTTGAATAACCTTGAAATTGCCGAGAGAAGAATGCTGTCTGAAGCCGGGTTTGTCACATGCTTTGGATGAATTGTGCAACGCAAAACCTTGTTGCACTGCCACAATACGAAACATTTGCATTCGCTTGTGCAATTTAGTACGCTAATTACAGTGTAATGCCTTGCGGACACCAGAACATAAAATATATCCGCATTTGGGAGGTTGGTTTTGACAGACGCTTCAACATCCTTGCCGCCTGTCCCTGCCGCCCTTCTTCGGTTGCACCTTTTCTTGTTCTCTGACGTCAATCGGACTGCACGGAAAAGCCTTGCCCGTCTCTGGCCTGAGATGGCGATGGCCCGCGACAACACAGGCCGCTTCAATGGAGGAAATCTATGCTGAACTCTAAATCCGGAGCGCTGAGCCGCCGCTCCCTGCTGAAATCAACTGTGGCCGCCAGTGCGGCATTGGCCACGGGCGTTGGCGGCGTCTCGCTGTTCAACGTGCGCAGTGCCTATTCGCAGAACCTGCCGAACCCGGCCGATGTTCTGGCCAAGATCAATGTCGGCGGCATGGTCAAGAAGGAATACCGCGACCAGTACAAGCTCGGTGACAATGACGAACTTTGGGACCCAACCAAGGACTGGATCCGCACCGTCGACTGGGAAGCCGTTCGCAAGGAACACGCGGGCAAGACTGTGCGCTTCGCCATTGGTGCTGCTGATCGCGAATCGGCCCAGGAACAGATCGAGCCATTTGCACAGCTTTCCGGCATCAAGATCGAACTCGTCGCGATCCCTGATGATTCCATGTACGACAAGGTCGTCGCCGAATTCCTTTCAGGCAATGCAAGCTTCGATGCCATCCAGTTCTTCTCGCCGTGGCTCGGTGACTTCGGTGCGCAAGGCTTCCTGAAGCCGCTCGATGAATATATCGCCAAGTG
>JANLTS010000367.1:0-4328 GCA_031363045.1 Hyphomicrobiales bacterium | reverse complement strand
GGTATGCCACGAAGCGCGAAACCGGCAAGGTGGTGCCGACATGGAACTACATCGCCGTTCACGCCTATGGTGTGCTTGAGTTCTTCACCGACAGCGACCGGTTGCTGGCACTCGTCACCCGGCTCACTCACCACCACGAAGGCTCCCGAACGGCGCCGTGGGCGGTCAGCGATGCGCCAGCGCAGTATATTCAATCGCAGCTTCGCGGCATCATCGGCGTTCGCTTGCCGATCACGCGCCTCGAAGGCAAGCGCAAGATGAGCCAGAACCGCTCAGCGGAAGACCGGGCGGGTGTGAGCAACGGGCTCGCGGCAAGCGAAAATCCACAGGTCCGCGCGGTTGCAGACCTGATTCAACGATAAACATTCCTGCCAAAGGACGCACCACAATGCCTTCACTTGAGATACTGCTGACCTTCTTCGTCACGGCAGCGATTTTCGCCTTCATCCCCGGGCCTGCCATGCTTTATGCGGCCGCCCGAACAATGGCCGGCGGGCGCTGGTCCGGCCTGATGGCATCGCTTGGCCTGCATGTTGGCGGCTATGTTCATGTGGCAGCTGCCGCCATGGGATTGTCGGTCATCTTTCACGCCGTGCCCGTGCTTTATATGACGATGAAACTGTTTGGCGCAGCTTATCTGGTGTGGTTGGGGATTTCGATGTTTCGTGCGGCGGTGCGCAACAGCGGCGTCACCATGATCGAGCCCAAATCCGGACGCCGCGCGTTCCTCGAGAGCGCAACGGTTGAAATTCTCAATCCCAAAACCGCGATCTTTTATTTGGCATTCCTGCCGCAGTTCACCGATCCCGCCGCCAGCCTGCCGATTTCCCTGCAATTTGTCATGCTGGGGATGATCGTCAATGCGATGTTTTCCGCAGCGGATCTGGTGGCTGTGCTGTTGGCCGGGGCCGTGACGCACAAGTTCAAACAGTCGAACCGCGTTCAGAAGCTGTTGCAGCGGGCGGGTGGGTCGATTCTTGTCGGACTTGGCATCCACCTGGCTTTGCAAAAGACCTGACCGGCCGGGAGTTGGCGTTTGCGACGGGTTGATACCTGGTCAGCCCCTGGTGTCAGCCAGGGCCATGAAGCGGCAACAGGCGGTGAATTCCGTCAACCGCAGGACGCGGCGCGCTGTGGCTTCTTCGTCATCGCCCCATTGCTCGATCTGGTAGTCCTCATCGACGTGAGCGGCCGCCAACGCTGTTTCGGGCGCAATGGCCTTGCGGGCCAGCATCATGGCGATCAGCGCCGTGCCGGTCAGCGTCATGACCGTGTGATAGGCCGACAGTTCAAAATGACTGAGTTCGGCGAGGGCCGACGCATAGGCCTGCAACGTGGCGCCGGGTTGCGGCGTGTGGACGACGCCAGTGGTCACAACGAAGGGCGCGTCAAGCGCGCCGGAGGGGCCATCCTCGTCGTCCTCGGCGTACAACTGGCCTTTCAGCGGACCTAATTCAGGCGGATCAACCGACCTGGCTTCTAGGGAAGCCGCGCTATCCGCTCAGTCAACAGGTTGAAGAATCTGTCGGTATTCATCGCCCGGACGTAGTTTGCATTGAGCTTACGTGAGGTGACGCGCCACCAGTCCACGACCGTCATGCCGAGGGTCAGATCGGACTCGCATTCGACCGAGACATTCACCTGCTTGCTCTTGAACAACTCCGGTTTGAGCAACCAGGCGATCACGCAAGGGTCGTGCAGTGGGGCGCCTTCGGTACCGAATTTCTCCTTGTCGAAACGTTCGAAGACGTCGAGCATGGCGGCGACGGCGGGGCCTGCCTTGTTCGTCATGTCCCGGAAGATGCTGACGCGCAGGGGAGTGGTCAACGCCTGATAGGTGCAGTCGAGCGGGATCAGCGTCAGTGGTACGCCGGCCTCAAGAACAAGCCGCGCCGCGTGCGGATCGATATAGATGTTGACTTCCGCCGCTGGCGTGACATTGCCACCTTCGAAGAAACTGCCGCCCATGGTGACGATCTGTTTTATCTGCGTGGCAATTCGCGGCTCGCGAACAAGTGCGAGGCCGAGATTGGTGAGTGGCCCGAGCGTACAGAGTGTGATGGTTCCCGCCGGATGGGCCATCAGCGTTTCAATCAGGAAATCCACGCCATGTTGTCTTTGCAACGACATAACGGGTTCAGGCAGTTTGGGACCGTCCAGACCGGTCGAGCCATGCACATGTTCAAAAGTCACGAGATCGCGGACCATGGGGCGGTCAGCACCGGCATGAACCTTGACGTCGGGCCGGCCGGCGAGTTCGCAGATCTTGCGGGCGTTCTTCTCGGTCGCTGACAGGGGCACATTGCCGGCCACGGTAGTTATGCCGAGAACGTCCAGTTCAGGGGAGGCCAACGCCAACAAGATTGCAAGAGCATCATCCTGCCCGGGATCGGTGTCGATAATGATAGGAAGCGGATAGCTCATAACGGCTCCTGTTCGGTCCCCGGCATTCTTCCGGCACTTGCCGGATGACCGGCCATTGGAAAAATCTTGCGCAGAAAGCCATCATTAGCAAGATTGAGCATCGACTCGAAGCCTCGGGGTCTGGCCGTGCGATTCTTGTTCTTGTATTGGAATCCCCGAGGAAATTTAAGGCTCGCGGATTTAAAGAAACCGGGTCCCTTCCTTAGTTGCGCGCCAGTGTCAAGAACCTGCAGGACGCCGTGAATTCGGCCTGTCGAACCATGCGGCGGGCACTGGCCTCGTCGTCCTCGCCCCATTGCTCGATCTGGTAGTCTTCATCAGCATGCGCGGCAGCCCAAGCTGCTTCAGGGGTGATCGCGTTACGGGCCAGCATCATGGCGATCAGCGCCGAACCGGTCAACGTCATGACCGTGTAGTAAGCCGACAGTTCAAAGTGGCTGAGTTCGGCGAGGGCGGAAGCATAGGCCTGCAACGCAGCGCCGGGTTGCGGCGTGTGGACGATGCCAGTGGTCACAACGAAGGGTGCGTCGAGCGAGGTTCGTGCCCAGTCGACAATCGGGTCCCAGGCGCTCGCGTGGCGCAATACAAGGGTTTCGGGCTTGTCGGCGCGGTAGCAGACGAGATCGCTGTTGGCATAGTCAAGCACCTCCGCGGCGATGGTGGCGTGGAGCGGCCCGACCCGGTCGATGGCCGTATTGGCTAGCTTGGTGAAGGGCATCGCGGCCGGGTTTATCTTTTCGCCTTGCGCGTCCCATTCGGCAGCGACGGCTTCTGCTAGCGGCCGGGTCGGCAAGAGCAGGTTGGCCTTCATTGGCGTCTTGACGATGCGGCCATCGAGCGCGATGCCGAAGTTATCTGTCACCGAGACCGTCTTGTAGAAACGGCGGCGCGCGGTCATGAGACTGGTTTCTTCGCCGCATCCCCTATTGCCGTCATCCCGGCGAAAGCCGGGACCCATTGAGCGGGGGACAACAAAGCAGTTCCGCGGGAAGTTGAATCAGGGGGTCCCGGCTTTCGCCGGGATGACGGGCATCGGAAAGATTGGTAATCGTCATTCCTCATTCGTCGGTCTCGAAGCGGTTGGGATCGAAGCCAAAGTGTTTGAAACTGGTCAGCATGTGTTCCGGCAATGGCGCTGAAATGTCGATGGTGCCGTCGCGTGGATGCGGGAAGACGATGCGCCGCGCATGGAGGTGAAGCTTCTTCGGCATGGCTTCCGGCATGTTGTCGAGGCCACCATATTTTTCATCGCCGAAGATCGGCGTGCCGATATGTGCCATGTGGGCACGAAGTTGGTGCTGACGGCCGGTGACGGGTTTGAGCGATACCCACGAGGCGATGGCCTCGGCTTTGCCGATGACGGAATAATGCGTGACGGCGCGTTGCTCGTCTTCTTCCTCGCCCTCGGTGGAGGCCCGCATGCGGTCGCCGTCCGGCCCCTTGGCCTTGATCAACGCCACCTCGATGCGGCCTTGGGCCGGCTTCGGCACGCCCTTGACGATGGCCCAGTAGGTTTTTTTGACGGCCCTGGTGGCGAAGAGCTTGCCCAAGGCCGCCGCCACGCTGCGGCGTTTGGCGATGACGATGACGCCCGATGTATCGCGGTCCAACCGATGCACCAGCAGCGGGCGCTCGCCCAGTTCGACGCCCAAGCCCATCAACAATCCGTCGAGATGATGATGCGTCTTGCTACCGCCCTGCACGGCGAAGCCCGATGGCTTGTTGAGAATGAAGAGGTCACGATCCTCGTGAATGACCATCGAGTCGAAGAGACGGCGCTCGGTCGGAGTGAGCGGCGGCACATCGGCCTTCGGCGTGTCTGCTGGCCGTGTGTCGAAAGCCAGCGGCGGCACGCGAATTTCCTGTTCGGCCACCAGCCTGGTGTTGGTCTTGGCGCGCGCGCC
>JANLTS010000282.1:0-2475 GCA_031363045.1 Hyphomicrobiales bacterium | reverse complement strand
AACTGCGTGCCGAGTGGCGGCGGGTCTACCGTTCGCCACCACCACAGCTGACCACCGACCTGCTCGTGCGCGGCATCGCGTGGCAGCTGCAGGTCAAGATGTCCGGTGGCTTGTCACGCTCTGCAGAACGAACCCTCGATCAGCGCGCAGGGCTGGTGCCGCAAAGACGCGCGCTCGATCCATCCCGCCTGAAGCCCGGGACGCGGTTGGTGCGGCGCTGGCAGGATGTCACCTACGACGTGCTGGTGACCGAAGACGGGTATCTGTTCAAGGACCAGGTCTTTGGTTCGCTCAGTGCCATTGCAGAAGCGATCACCGGCACCCACTGGTCGGGTCCGCGCTTCTTTGGCCTGACGGACAGGGGGAGGGCGGGCCATGGCCGCAAGCGCTGAACGGCCCCTTCGCTGTGCAGTCTACACGAGGAAGTCGAGCGAGGAGGGGCTTGACCAGGAGTTCAACAGCCTCGATGCCCAGCGCGAGGCGTGCACCGCCTATGTCATGAGCCAGCGCCATGAAGGCTGGACACTGGTCCCCGAGATCTATGATGACGGTGGATACTCAGGCGGAAGCATGGACCGCCCGGGCCTCCAGCATCTCCTTGGAGATGTCGAGGCGGGACGGGTCGACGTGATCGTCGTCTACAAGGTGGATCGGCTGACCCGCAGCCTTGCCGACTTTGCCAAGATGGTCGAGATCCTCGATGCAGCAGGGGCCAGCTTTGTCTCAATCACGCAGGCGTTCAACACCACTACCAGCATGGGACGGCTGACCCTCAATGTCCTGTTGTCCTTCGCCCAGTTCGAACGCGAGGTCACGGGCGAACGGATCCGCGACAAGATCGCGGCCTCCAAGAAGAAGGGCATGTGGATGGGCGGCACTATCCCGATTGGCTACCAGCCCGTTGATCGCAAGCTGGTGATTGTCGAAGAGGAAGCCGCCCTCATCCGCAAGGCCATGAGGCGCTATGTCGAACTGCGCTCGGTGAGGCTGGTGGCAGACGAACTCAATCGCGCAGGCCTGCGGACCCGCGCAACAAAACTCTCCGATGGTAGCATCAGGGGAGGGGTTCCCTTCGGGCGGGGTGGCCTGCGTCACGTGTTGAAGAACCCGATCTACATGGGCGACGTGGTTCACAAGGGAGGCAGGCATCAAGGCGTGCACGAACCCATTGTCAGCAAGGCGCTGTTCGACCACGTCCAGCAGGTCTTGGCCGAAGAGACGCGCGACAAGCTGCATGGCACAAGAGCCAAGCGCCCCAGCCTGTTGAGCGGGCTCATGCGCGACGGTTATGGCCGGGCCATGGTCCCGAGCCATGCCAAGAGACGCGGTCTGCACTATGTCTATTATATAACGCACCCCAGCCATATTGCTGTTGGCGATCCGCCCGCATGGCGCATGCCTGCCCATGACCTGGAGCAGGGTCTCATCAACCTCGTCGCCTGCTGGCTCAACAATCGAAGTGCCATCGCATCGGCGCTGGCAGATCAGATGGAACCCGAGGCGATCCAGCGCAGGCAGGATGTCGCTGCCGAAGCGGCCAAGGACTTGAGAACAGCAACTCCGAGCGAGCAACGCGGGATATTGCTTGACTGGGTCGAACGGATCGATCTTGCAGACAAGATCATGAAGATCACGATCAAGGTTGCCGATGGTTGCACGCACGTCCTTGAGGCCCGCCACCACAAGCTGCGACGCGGTAATGACGTGACGCTTTACATCGCGCCCGACACCAACGGCGTGGACCATGTTCGCGACGAGCCGCTTGTTGCCTTCGTCGCCGATGCGCGCGCCGCGCGTCAGGCGGTCATGCAAAGTCCCGAGCGCTCGCTCGAAGCCATTGCGAGTTCACTGGGCGTTGGCGAGGCAAGGCTGAAACGCATGATCCGGATCAGCTATCTTGCACCCTCGATCGTCGAATCAATTCTCGATGGCACCCAGCCCAGTGACTTCAGCGTCGCACGACTCAACACCATCACCAACATCCCTCACGCATGGGATGCCCAGAAGGCGATGTTCGGCATCGCCTAAGTGCGATCCAACCCCCACATACCTGCAACACATCTGAATCAGTGAAATCGGGCATTCGAGAAAATGCCGAGCTCAGGCCGAGTCTTCAGACAGAAAAACGTCTCGACAATTTACGAGGCAAAAGGGGTGCCAGAAGCCCCGCGGAAAGGCGCCATTCGTGGGGCCATTCCAAAGAATATCGTTGTATATCAACGAGATAGGTCTCGGTGGTGGAGCCTAGCGGGATCGAACCGCTGACCTCTACACTGCCAGTGTAGCGCTCTCCCAGCTGAGCTAAGGCCCCATTGGAGGCAGCGCCTTAATCGCGCGCTGCCTCTAAATCAAGCGATCTGGATATCGATGTCGACGAGGATGCCGAAGTGTCTCCTGATGACGAAGTCGATCTGGGCGGCGATGATGATCTGGGCGTCGATACCGGCGAACCTTCGGTCGACACCTGATCGCTTG
>JANLTS010000216.1:0-4195 GCA_031363045.1 Hyphomicrobiales bacterium | reverse complement strand
CGCCTTCTGTGCTGCGTGTTCTTCTTCCTCGTTCCCTTCGCTTTCCAGTGCGTGTTGGGTCACGCTGGCAAGCTGGCACCGGGCATTGTCGATGGCACGGGCATTGCGGAAGCGCTCGGCAACATGGTGGGCGGCAACAAGGTCATCGTGCAGATCTTCGTGATCATCATGATCCTCGCACTGTTTCTCGCCATCATGACGGCGATGGCCGGCTCATCGCGTACACTCTACCAAGGATCGAAGGATGGTTGGCTGCCGCGTTACCTCAGTCACGCCAATTCGCATGGCGCGCCGACGCGGGCCATGTGGACGGACTTCGCATTCAACCTCTTCTTACTGGCTCTGGCTTCGGATCTGGCCGGCTACTTCTATGTGTTGGCGATTTCCAACGTCGGCTACATCATCTTCAACTTCCTCAACCTCAATGCCGGCTGGATCCATCGCATGGACTCAGGCCATATTGCGCGGCCATGGAAGGCCCCCACCTGGCTGATCGGCGTCAACACGGTGCTTGCCTTTGTCAATGCGCTGTTCCTGGGCGCGGGTGCCAAGGTTTGGGGCTACAACTCGGCACTCTGGGCAGGCCTCATCTTCGCGGCGCTCATCATCCCGGTGTTCTACTACCGTCATTACATCCAGGATGGCGGCAGGTTCCCGAAGGGAGCCCTCGATGACCTCGGTCTCAAGGAAGGCGACATGGGCCAGAAGAAGGCGGGTATGCTGCCCTACCTGACACTGGCGGCGGGTGCGGCAGTGGTGCTGTGGTCCAACTGGTTCTTCCAACTGCCGGGCTGACCAAAACAATCCGGCAATCGAGCTGGACCTCACTCCAATACAAACGAGGCCGCTGTGCGCAACAGCGGCCTCAGATTTTATGTGGCCGTGAGAAAGCGGTCCTCAACCCGGCGGCCACAGACAGCGCAATCTTCGCGCAAGGTGCTGGCATGAAATTCTGGCGGCGTTCTTGGAACGCGCTAGTTTTTGAGGAGCCACATGAATCAATTCAGCATCAAGGAAGGGAGGAACCTGCAACAAGCCGGGGTCAGCCTGGCCGAAATCATCTCGGCCAATGGCTGGGGATCGGCCCTCTGTAGCGTTTACAACCAAAGTGATCATGGAGCGATGCTCGGGGTTCCCGCCGGCTATAAGTTTCCCAAGGAATTCAGCCTCCGCCGCATCGCCACCAATGACGCCCGGCCGGCGCGTCTCGTTTGGGAAAAATACGGACTGGCCGGAATTGAGTTTATCGACCGCTGGGCAAAACCGGCCGCTTCTTCCAGTTGAACCTGAAGCCGCCGGGGCCTAGTGACTTCATTTGAGTGAAGGAAAACAGGCGCATGCCCGGACAGGATATTGCCGTTGTCGGCGACAATTGCATCGACCGTTTCTTACCGCCCATCGATGATTGCCTGGTGGGTGGAAATGCCGTGAATGTCGCGGTGCAGCTCGCGATGCTCGGCCGCCGAGTGCATTATTTCGGTGCTGTTGGTGATGACGCGGCAGGGGCCGCAGTCAAGACTGCACTTGGCGGGCAGGGCGTGGAGATTGGAAATCTGCGGATAATGGCGGGTCAGCGCACCGCCTATACCGATATAGAACTTTCCGAAGATGGCGAACGCACGTTCATGTTTGAGGAGTTCGGCGCCTGCGCTGACTATGTGCCGTCGGCTGAAGAACTCGCTATGCTACGTGCGATGCTGCACGTCCACATTGGCTGGCTGAATGACGGCGGCGCCGTAAAGCAGGCGCTGGCGGGATCGGGCGTAAGCCTGTCGCAGGATCTCACCGTCAATAACGCGCCCGAGAACCTCTCACCCGCCGGTCTCGACATTGGTTTCTGTTCGGCCGAGCGGCACGAGGCGGATGCGGCGGCGGCAAGACTGATCACCGGCGGTGCCAAGCTGGCCGTTGTGACGCTAGGTGCACACGGCAGTTTGGTGAGCGATGGCTTCACAACGTTCGCGGCTTCACCGCCGCCGGTGATTCCCGAGGATACGACCGGTGCTGGTGATGCGTTCATTGCGGGCTTCCTCCATGCCCATTTGGCTGGCAAGACGCTTGAACAGTCTCTGGCTTTGGGCACGGAGCGGGCCAGCCTCGCCTGCATGCATCGCGGCGGATTTCCGCAAACGCCGTTGCGTGGCATTCTCGAACCCTGGTCGCGGCCTGATCTCACGGATTCGTGATCGTCAAATGGCGGATTTTTCCGGAAACTGTGATAGAAATCACAGACACGGAGAAAGTGCATGCTGCGGAAGTTCCAAACCGCGACCCATAACAGTGGCAACTTGGCCAAGGATTTGCCGTGGGGCGCCCGCCGCGCTTTCGTGGCAGTGTCACGTCCGCTTGAACTCGCTAGCCGCGAAGTGCTGTTTCACGCCGGTGATTCAGGCGATGGTTGTTATCTGTTGCGCTCGGGCGTCGTCAAGGCCGCGGTGATCGCCCGCGATGGGCAGGAGCGCCTGTTGGCGGTGCTGGGGCCGGGCGCCTTGATCGGCGAGTTGGCGCTCATCGACGATGAACCGCGCTCGGCGACAATCTCGGCCTTGAAAACCTGCCAGTTGCTGCACCTCACCAAGGCCGCCTTTTTCCGGCTCGCCGATGCCAATCCGCAGGTTTACCGTCAGGCCCTCAAGCTACTGGCGCAACGCTTGCGTGGTGCCAATGATACCGTCGTGGCGCAGGGCACGGTTTCGGTGTCGGGCCGGGTTGCGCGCACCTTCGCGTCTCTGGCCGATGGCCTGGGCGATGAACAACCGGATGGCCGCATCCTGCTCACTTACAAGATAACCCAGAATGACATTGCCGGTATGGCGGGGGTCGCTCGCGAAAATGCCAGCCGTGCCATCAATGACCTGTTGCGCGAAGGTGTGCTGTCGCGCGCCGGCAGTTTCTACCTGATTGAGCGGCCGGCAGACCTGCTCGACATGGCCGAAATCTGAGTTCCACTCATCTCTGGCTCTCGATCAACCTATCGATCAGCGTTTCCATGTCGCTGGCCTCGGCATTGGCAAACGCAATGCGCAGGTAGTTGTCTTGGCCCGGGCCGAACATTGAACCGGGCAAACACAGCACGTCATGCTCGCCCGCCAGCCGCATGGCCACTTGCTTCGCCGTTTCATCCGTGAACGGATGTTTGACGTAAGCAAACAATGCGCCAGAGCTCACCAGCTCGTATTTTAAACCGCGCCGCGTGAAACTTCGTTGCAAGGCTTCGAGGCGGCCACGCATCTTCGCGATCTTGTCGCGCTTCCAATCGCCCAATGACGTGAGTCCGAACAGCGCCGCATGTTGCGAGATATGCGGCGCGCAGATCGACATGCAATCAAGAATCTTTTCCACTTCGCTTAAAACACGCGTTGAGGCGATGATCGAGCCGGCGCGATAGCCGGTCATCGAGAACACCTTTGAAAAACTGTAGAGGTGAATGAAGGCATCCTGCCAGCCGTCTTTTGCGAAGATGCCATGCACCGGTGCCGGATCGTTGCGGAAATCCTTGTAGGTCTCATCGATCACCAGCGCCAAGCCACGTGCCCGGGCGAGATCGAAGAAACCATCGATCACGTGCGGCGGATAAATCGAGCCGGTGGGATTGTTGGGCGAGCACAGGATGATGGCGCGGGTGTTGGCGTCGATCAAAGCTGCCGCATCTTCCGGCCTCGGATGCGTCGTGGCGCCCGAGATCGCCGGGACATAGCGTGCCTCGATGCCGAGCATGCCGAGCCACATGGTGTGGTTGAAGAAATACGGCACCGGCACCACGGCATTGTCGCCCGCTTTGGCAATCGCCATCATGGCCGCGGCAAACGCCTGGTTGCAACCCGACGTGACGCAGACTTCATCAGCGGAGATTTGCCCGCCATAGTCCTCCGACATGTGGGTCGCGATGGCGCTGCGTAATTCTGGAATGCCAAAGATGTCGGTGTAGAGGCTGGTGCCCGCAACATGCGCCACGCGCGCCACTTCATCATCGAGTTCTGCCGCCGCTGGCCAACTCGGTACCGCCTGGCAGAGATTGAGCAGAGCCCTATTACGAAGTCCTGGCCTAATCCAGGTTTGCGCCTCCATGATGGGCGGCGCCTCGATCCGGTGAATCGCGGGATTGACGGCATATGTCATGATGGGGCACCAAGGACAGGGAAAATCGTTGCCCTCGTAAATGCCGGGCAGCGCAGGGAGGTGCAAGCATGAAAGC
>JANLTS010000189.1:0-2351 GCA_031363045.1 Hyphomicrobiales bacterium | reverse complement strand
TCAGCTCGGCAACGACCTCCCCCGCGGCGCCTCGCTCTACATCCACCTGACGCTGGTGCCGTGGATTCCCAGCGCCGGGGAACTCAAGACCAAGCCGACCCAGCATTCGGTGAAGGAACTGCGTTCGATCGGCATCCAGCCCGATATCCTGCTGTGCCGCGCCGACCGCGAAATCCCCTTGAACGAACGCCGCAAGATCGCGCTGTTCTGCAACGTCCGGCCTTCCGCCGTCATCCAGGCGCTCGATGTAACCTCGATCTACGACGTGCCGCGCGCCTATCACGCCGAGGGCCTCGACCGGGAGGTGCTCGGCATCTTCGGCTTCCGTGATGCACCGGAGCCCGAATTGGCCAAGTGGCACAATATCATGCAGCGCATTTCGCATCCGGAAGGTGAGGTCAAGATCGCGGTGGTGGGAAAATACACCGGCCTTCTCGATGCCTATAAGTCGCTGCAGGAAGCGCTTGTCCATGGCGGTATCGCCAACCGGGTGAAAGTCAATCTCGATTGGATCGAATCGGAGGTCTTCGAAAGGCAAGACCCGTCGCCCTATCTCGAAGACGTCCATGGCATCCTGGTGCCGGGCGGTTTCGGCGAGCGCGGTTCGGAAGGCAAGATCAAGGCGGCGACCTTCGCGCGCACCCGCAAGGTGCCTTATTTCGGCATTTGCTTCGGCATGCAGATGGCATGCATCGAAGCGGCGCGTGCGCTTTGTGGTATTGCCGATGCCAGTTCGACGGAATTCGGCGACACAACCGAGCCGGTGGTCGGCACTATGACCGAATGGATGAATGGCAACGAACTGGAAATCCGCAAAGCCGGGGGGGATCTCGGCGGCACCATGCGGCTGGGAGCGTTTGAGGCGATCCTCAAGCCCGGCAGCAAGATTGCCGAAATCTACGGCAGCACGGGCATTTGGGAACGCCACCGCCACCGTTACGAGGTCAACACCCATTACCGCGAGCGCCTTGAGGCGGCGGGCATGAGCTTTGCCGGCATGTCGCCCGACGGGCTGCTGCCGGAGACCGTCGAATATCCCGGACACCCGTGGTTCATTGGCGTCCAGTATCATCCCGAGCTCAAATCCAAGCCGTTCGAGCCGCACCCGCTGTTCAAATCCTTTATAGCGGCCGCGATCGAGCAAAGCCGGCTAGTGTAGAGGATGCGCGCGGTCCGCGTCACTGCCGCAGCGATCGCTCTTCTGCTTCTGTGCTGGGCCGCGGCCTTTGCCTATGATGAAGCCGCGGTTGGCCACGCGGAACGCGCCGCCGAGGAATTTCGCGCCGAACTGGGCCTGATCGAAAAGGAGCTGTTGCTCCCCACCATTACCGATGCCCAGCTCACCGACTATCGCGGCAAGCTGGAGGACATCCGCACCGGCTCGCAAGTCAAGGCCCTGACCCTGGCCGAGCCCGTCTCCGAGGTCGGCCAGCAGATCGCCCTGCTTGGACCGGTTCCTTCCGAGGGCCAGCCGGAGGCCCCCGCGGTGGCCAGCCAGCGCGAAGCCCTCAACCAGGTGCTGAGCCGGCTTCAGGGTGCCAAGTCGCAGCTTGAACTGGTGGCCGTCACCGCCGAGCAACTGGCCAGCCGCGCCTCGGCGCTGCAGCGCAATCTGTTCTTGACCCGCATCTTCGAGGGCGGCCGCTCGATCATCAATCCGCGTCTCTGGCTCGATACGGGACTGGGCTTCGGGCGGCTGATCACCGGGCTGACGGCGCTTTATTCGATCTGGTGGGCGGATGTTGCAAAGACGGCCAATTTCGTCGGGCTGGCGATCATCCCGGTCTTCATCCTGGCTTTTGCCGGCATTTATCTGGCGGCGCGGGCCAGGTTGCGGCGCTGGATTGACCGGCAATTCATTGCCAACCGGACCCCGGACGATATCGGGCGGCTGTGGCGGATCGTGCGCGCGGTTCTCGCCACCTTGGCAGTATTGATCATCTTTTTCGGACCGGTGTCATTGGCGCTCCAAACCTCGGGCTTCATGACGCAGAGGTTCGCCCTGGTTTACATGCCGTTGATGGACGTGGTTTTCATCACCTCGTTCTACTGGGTGATCGCCCGGCGGGTGGCCTCTCCCGGCCAGCCGCAATGGCGCATCGTCGATCTCGACGAGGCGGCGGCAGCGCGCCTCCCGGTGCTGGTTGGGTTGACCGCCTTTGTCGCCGTGACGGCGCGCTCGCTCGGCACCGTGACCGATGGCTTCTATCTGCCGGTGTCCTACACGGTTGGCCAGTCGGCGCTGTCGGCGATCGTCATCCTGCTGCTCCTGTCGCTCACCCTGCTCACGATGCGCAACCAGCAGGGCCTCGCCGAGAAGACGCCCGGGCGCCGCCTCTATTTCGGCTGGG
>JANLTS010000184.1:0-12392 GCA_031363045.1 Hyphomicrobiales bacterium | reverse complement strand
ACTTGCTGCTTTCCAAACGAGCCGTAATGCGGCCTGGTTCGCCAAGAACCCAAAAGCCTATTGGCGTAAGAAGGTTTTCGGGAAGTCCTAAACCACCAAGGGCAACCCATCTTGCAGACACCCGCGTCCTCCCTTAAACGCTCGCCATGCAAGACCGTATTCTCATTATCGACTTCGGCTCACAGGTCACCCAGCTCATTGCGCGGCGTATCCGTGAGGCGGGGGTGTATTCGGAAATCGTGCCGTTCCAGTCGGCCGAAAAGGCGCTTGACTGGCCGGGCCTCAAGGGCATCATCTTGTCGGGGGGGCCTGCTTCCGTGCATGAAGGCGGCAGCCCAAGGGCACCGGACCGAGTGTTCACCCGCGGCGTTCCGGTTCTCGGCATCTGCTATGGCGAACAGACGATGTGCGCGCAGCTGGGAGGCTCGGTCGAGGCATCCGATCACCGCGAATTCGGCAAGGCCTTCGTCGCGGTGAAGGAACCGAACGCACTGTTCGATGGCGTGTGGGAAAAGGGCGAGCGCCACCAGGTGTGGATGAGCCATGGCGACCGGATCACCGCCATACCGCCGGGCTTCAAGGTGACGGCAACGACCGATGGCGCGCCCTTCGCTGCCATTGCCGACGAGCATCGGCAATTCTACGCGACGCAGTTCCACATGGAAGTGGTGCACACGCCGGATGGCGCAAGGTTGCTCAAGAATTTCGCGCGCGAGATTTGCGGCTGCCGGGGCGACTGGTCGATGGCGCATTTCAAGGCCGAGATGATCGCCAAGATCAAGAAACAGGTGGGTTTCGAGCGTGTGATCTGCGGGCTTTCAGGCGGCGTTGATAGCGCCGTCACCGCCGTGTTGATCCACGAGGCCATCGGCGAACAGCTGACCTGCATTTTCGTCGATCACGGCCTGATGCGGCTGAACGAGTCAGAGGAAGTCGTGCGGCTGTTCCGCGAGGCCTATAATATTCCGCTGGTGCATGTCGATGCTTCGAAGCAATTCTTGGGCGAGCTGTCAGGCGTTACTGACCCCGAAAAGAAGCGCAAGATCATCGGCAAGCTGTTCATCGATGTGTTCGAGGCGGAAGCCAAGAAAGTCGGCGGTGCCGCCTTCCTGGCGCAAGGCACGCTGTACCCCGATGTGATCGAAAGCGTGTCCTTCACCGGTGGGCCGTCGGTGACGATCAAGTCGCACCACAATGTCGGCGGGTTGCCGGAACGCATGAACATGAAACTCGTGGAGCCGTTGCGCGAGCTGTTCAAGGATGAAGTGAGATTGCTCGGCCAAGAGCTTGGATTGCCAGCACATTTCGTTGGCCGCCACCCGTTCCCGGGCCCTGGCCTGGCGATCCGCATTCCACATGATGATGTCACAATCGAAAAGCTCGACATCCTGCGCAAGGCCGATGCGATCTATTTGGACGAGATCCGCAAGGCCGGACTCTATGACGCCATCTGGCAGGCCTTCGCCGTGCTGCTACCCGTCCGCACCGTCGGGGTGATGGGCGATGGCCGCACCTATGACCGCGTTCTGGGCCTCCGCGCCGTCACCTCGACCGACGGCATGACGGCGGAAAGCTATCCCTTCGACCATAGCTTCCTTGCCCGTGTCTGCACCCGCATCATCAACGAGGTGAAGGGGGTCAGCCGCGTGGTCTATGACGTGACGAGCAAGCCGCCGGGAACGATTGAGTGGGAGTGAGAGAGTAGGTCAATAGGTGTGACAAACTGAAGAGTAACCACGTGCTCTCCAGAATTTAATGGGCTATGTCTAGTTTATGGGATTTGGCGTTTTCATACATCGGTCGGATTCAATTTATGACGATAGTCCAGCCGAACGCTATCAATTCCCTGGCCAATATCTTGGGCGCGCCATATCGTGCGTTGGCGATTGGATAGTGTATTACGAACCGAGCAAGATCACTGGTTCGCGTGGTTATTTTGCTATAGCGCGAGTTGATCGAATCATTCCGGATCCCAACACGGATGGAATGTACGTGGCTGTGATTGAGGAAGGTAGTTATATCGATTTCGTCAATCCGGTTCCGTTCAGAGATAGTGACGGTCTTATCGAGCGCGGTGTCCTAAACGAAGAAGGGCGAATTTCCGGTCGGGCACAATCCGCCGTTCGACCACTTTCTTCTGAAGACTTTAATCGAATCATTTCACTAGGGTTTGATGAGCAAGTGCCGCTCCTGCCTCGGCGGAGCGAAGTGTTAGAAGAGTCTCTAGGTTTCAGGGAAGAGTTGACTCCCTTCGTTTTTGAAAGCGTCAGAGATCGGGTCAACTATTTCTCATCGCGAGTAGTTCGTGATCGCGTGTTCCGGCGAATCGTATTGCGTGCGTATGATGAACGATGTTCCATTAGCGGTTTGAAGTTGATAAATGGCGGCGGCCGTGCCGAGGTTGCAGCAGCGCATATAAGACCAGTCGAAGCAAACGGCCCGGACGTTATCAACAATGGAATTGCGCTTTCGGGAACAGCGCACTGGATGTTTGATCGTGGTCTCATCGGGTTGTCGGATGATCTTGAAATTCTCATTTCTAGGCAAGCTAACGATCCGGACGGTGTGCGGGCTTTCGTCAACAGCTCTGGGCGTGCAATTGCGCCTTCGAAACAGTCAGACCGCCCGCATCCTCGATTCTTGCAATGGCATCGAGAGAATTGTTTCAAGAATTAGATTGCTAATATCTTATTCGAACAGTGTAAGGCTGCTCATTCTTGTTCCCTTCCTGGCCCGCGTCTGCACCCGCATCATCAATGAGGTGAAGGGGGTGAGCCGCGTGGTCTATGACGTGACGAGCAAGCCACCGGGAACCATCGAGTGGGAGTAAGGGGCAATCGATGACCCTCAGCAATTCCGATATCGTCGAACTTATCGATTTCCGCCACGCGTTGCATCGCAGGCCTGAGCTTTCGGGGGAGGAGGCGGAGACGGCGAAAGCCGTGGTGGCCTTCCTGGCGCCGACGCGGCCCGAGCAGGTGATCACGGGTTTGGGCGGGCATGGCGTGGCGGCGGTCTATAGCGGTGCCGAGCCAGGGCCGACAGTGTTGTTCCGTTCGGAGCTTGACGCGCTGCCGATCTTCGAGATCAGCGATGCGGCGCACCGTTCGGAGATCGCCGGCAAGGGGCATCTTTGTGGACATGACGGGCATTCGACGATTCTAACCGGGCTTGCCCGGCTGATCGCCAGGAAGCGCCCGGCGCGCGGCCGCGTGGTGCTGCTGTTCCAACCGGCGGAAGAAAATGGTGCCGGTGCGGCAGCCGTCATTGCCGATCCGAAATTCGCTGGCATCAAACCCGATTGGTCATTCTCGCTGCACAATATGCCGGGCATCCGGCTGGGCCATGTGGCGCTGGATGAAGGCCCGGTGAACTGCGCCTCGCGCGGGCTTCGCATCGTGCTCACCGGGAAGACGTCGCATGCCTCTGTGCCGGAAGCGGGCAAGTCACCCGCCGTGGCGCTGTCGCGATTGATCCCCGGTCTCAATGCGCTGGGGCCGGGTGGAGCGCTGGAGAAGGGGTTCCGGCTCGCCACCATCACCCACGCGCGCATGGGCGAACCAGCCTTCGGTATCGCGCCCGGTGAAGCGGAGTTGTGGGTGACGCTCAGGGCGATGACCGACGGGGACATGACCGCACTGCTCAGCGGTGCCATGGCGCTGGCCGAGACCGAGGCTGACACAGCCGGGCTCACTCTGGCGCTCAGCCATCACGATATATTCGCGGCTTGCGACAACGACCATCAGGCCACGGCGGAATTGCGTAAGGCGCTGGATGCCGAGGGCATCAGCCATGACAGCGGTGGTCTTCCGGTGCGCGGCTCGGAGGATTTCGGCCTGTTCGGCAGCGTGTCGAAATCGGCGATGTTCTTTCTGGGGGCGGGCGAGAGCCACCCGATGTGCCACAATCCGGATTTTGATTTTCCCGATGTGCTGATCGCGCCCGGCGTGCGGGTGTTCTACCGCGTGCTGCGCAATTTGCTGGGTTGAAGGCGGCAATGGAAAGGTTCGCTTCTTAACTGTTTGACAACATACCAACTGGTTGGTATGCTATTCACATGAACGCCACACCTCGCGCCGACACCCGCCAGAAACTTCTCGGAGCCGCCTTCAAGGTGATCCGCGAGAAGGGCTATGCGGCAATGCGGGTCGATGACATCTGCGCCGAGACGGGGCTCACCAAGGGCGGCTTCTTTCACCACTTCAAGGGCAAGGAAGATTTTGCCGTCGCTGCCGCTCATCACTGGTCGGACGTGACATCCGGGTTCTTTGCCACGGCGCCCTATCACCGCCATGCCGATCCGCTTGACCGGGTGTTGGGCTATATCGATTTTCGCAAGGAGATCCTGCAGGGCGAGGTGCCAGAATTCACCTGCCTCGTTGGCACCATGGTGCAGGAGGCCTATGGCACAAACCCGGCGATCCGAGCCGCCTGCGATGCCTCGATCTCGGGCCACGCGGCGGTGATCGAAAAAGATATTTCGGAAGCCAAGAAACTTTATGCCGCCGATGCGCATTGGAGTCCGGCCAGCTTGGCATTGCACACCCAGGCGGTGATCCAGGGAGCCTTCATCCTCGCCAAGGCGAAACAGGGGCCGGAGATTGCGGCGCAATCGATCGACCACCTCAGGCGTTACGTCGAACTGCTTTTCAATCGCGACAGCCCAGGGAGAAACAGCGATGACCACCGAGACATTTGAACTGTCACTGACCCGACTTATCGATGCGCCACGCGCCGCGCTCTATCGCTGCTGGACGGAGCCGGAGCTGATCAAGCAATGGTTCACGCCCAGGCCGTGGACAACACCGTCAGTGGAGATGGATGTGCGGGCAGGGGGCGCAAGCAAGATGATCTTCCGTGGACCCGAGGGCCAGGAGTTTCCCAACAATGGCGTCTATCTCGAAGTGGTGCCGAACGAGAAACTGGTGTTCACCGATGCCTATTCGGAAGCCTGGGTGCCATCGGCCAAGCCGTTCATGACCGGCACCATCACCTTCACCGACGAGGGCGGCAAGACCCGCTACAACGCCGTCGTGCGGCACTGGACGGCCGAGGACAAGGCGAGCCATGAACAGATGGGCTTCCACGAGGGTTGGGGCAAGGCTACCGATCAGCTCGAAGCCTTGGCCAGGACCCTGTAATTTTAATCAGCCTACGGAGGATAAAATGTCTGCTTCCCAATCTCGAACCACAGCGCCAAACGGCCTCGCGACCATCACCCCCTATCTGACGTGCGCCGGGGCAGAAGCGGCTATCGAGTTTTACAAGAAGGCCTTTGATGCCAGCGAAGTCATGCGGCTGGCCGGGCCGGAAGGCAAGATCATGCATGCCTGTCTCGCTATCCATGGGTCGCACATCTTCCTGTCGGATGAGTTTCCGGATTTCGGCAACCTGTCGCCGAAGTCGCTGAACGGTACATCGGTCAGTATCCACGTTTTCGTCAATGACGCCGATGCGGCGATTGCCAAGGCCGCCGCCGCCGGTGCTGAAGTCATCATGCCTGCGGCGGACATGTTCTGGGGCGACCGTTTCGGCATGGTGGTGGACCCGTTCGGACACAAATGGTCACTGGCCACGCATCTGCGTGACATGACGGCGGATGAAATCCACGCGGCGATGGCGAAGATGGAGAGCGAGTGTGAGTAGATCCCAGAAAGTTTCGACCTGCCTGTGGTTCGACCGCGAGGGCGAGGATGCTGCCAAGCTCTACACATCACTGATCGCCGGTTCGCGCATCATCCATGTCAGCCGTTATGGCGAAGGCACGCCGATGCCTGCCGGAACGGCGATGATGGTGGTGTTCGAACTCGCCGGCACCGAATACATGGCGCTCAATGGCGGGCCGATGTTCAAGCACTCGGAAGCCGCTTCGATTGTCATCAAGTGCGACAGCCAAAGCGAGATCGATCATCTGTGGTCGAACCTGATTGCCGATGGCGGGCGTGAAGCGCAATGCTTCTGGCTGAAGGATCGCTACGGGTTGTCATGGCAGATCGTGCCGTCGAAGCTCGGGGAATGGATGTCGAGCCCCGACAAGGCCGCAACTGGCCGGGTGTTTGGCGCCATGATGGCGTCGGTCAAGCCGATCATCTCCGAACTCGAAGCGGCATTCAACGGAAAATGAGGAGGATCCCATGAGCTACATCGATGGTTATGTCGCCGCCGTGCTGACGGCCAACCGCGAGCGCTATCAGGCCTATGCCACCGAGGCCGCGCAGGTCTTCAAGCAGCATGGAGCGCTGCAGGTGGTCGAATGCTGGGGCGACGATGTGCCGGATGGCAAACTCACGTCGTTTCCCATGGCGGTGAAGCTGGCGGCGGATGAGACCGTGGTGTTCTCGTGGGTCGTCTGGCCGTCAAAGGAGGTGCGCGACGCAAACATGGCAAAGCTGATGTCAGACCCACGTTTTGATCCGGTGAACAATCCCATGCCGTTTGACGGCAAGCGGATGATTTTTGGCGGCTTCGTTCCAATCGTCGAGGTCTGACGGCGCGTTCAGCTTTTCAGCTTCTGCAAGCTGAGGGCCGGGCCAATTTCGCGGAAACCACCGAGCAGCGTGTGCAGGAAAGTTCGGAGATTTGGTCTCAGGCGCAGCGGCACGCCGCTTTCCTCGCCCAGCAGGAAATTGCGGAACGAAAACCGCTTGTAGGTGATGATGGCATGGAGATCGGGATCGAGCTTCTCCATGGTGAGCACCGGACCAGGCACACCATCAGGCAGCGCTGAGCCGACAAAGCGATTGGCGGTGGGCACGAAGAGATCGGGGGTCAGCAGTTCCTCGACGGCCGCCGCCGTCTTCAGCGAGTCCTCATCGGCATCGATGATATAAATGACGACGAAGCTGAAGCCTGCGGCGGCATAGGCCTTGCGAAACTGCAGCCCGCGTATGACTTCACAGAAACGCGGCAGCTGTTCGGAGGGCACGTCGATCACATAGTCGCGGCCATGCCCGGCGAGGATGGTGTCGAAGACCTTCATCTGGCCGGTGACCAGGGTGAAATCAACGAGCGCCGTGCGGCCGGGAAAAAACCGCCGGAGGGTTGGCTCCATGGGGTTGAGATCAAGGCAATAGGGATCGCGGCCCTCAAGCAGCAGGAAATCCACCAGCACACGGGCCAGCAAGCTCTTGCCGTTGCGGTGCCGGTCGGAACAGACGACGGCGATCAGGGGAGGCGAGGCCATCAGGCCAGGCCTTCAAGTCAGGCGGATGAGCCCGGGGCGCGGCCACCCGACACAATGTCCTGCAACAGCTTCAGCTTGGTGAATTCCTGGTCGATCTCGGAGCACCACTTGCGCACATAGCCCCTGAGCACGAAGGAGAACTTGCCGGCCTGACCATCCGCCGTGCGGTTGTCGATGAAATCCTTGAAGGTGACGCCAGCGACATCGACTTGCTCGTAGGCCATTTCGTTGAGCTTCGGAATGTCGATTTCCTGGGCCTTGGGGATGGCGGAAAAATACTTGCGCGTGGTGGCTTCGTCCCACTCGAAGAAGTTTGTCTCGTTGATGAAATTGCGGGCGACGATGTAGTCGACGCCGTTGAGGTATTTGGCGATTTCGCCAATCTCGTCGAGAGAGGCAATCGACGAACCGACGATGTGGAACAGACCAAGCGTGAACTGTCCGGCGCGGGCGGCCTCAAGCACACCGATGCGTTCGAAAATATCAAGCGCGTAAGACAGGCCACCGGCCTTCAGGTCGATCAGGGTCACCGGCACATTGGCGGATTCGAGCGTATCCAGAACCTTCATCTGGTGGGCGACATTCTCGAGGTCGATAATCTCGGCAATGGCAGGGTAGAAGCGCTTCAGGGAACCACGCGGGTTTTCGGTATCGAAGGCTCGTGACAGCACATTCTTGCGGGCGAAATAGTCGAGAAGAATGCGTGACGTGGTGGTCTTGCCGACGCCGCCTTTGTCAGCGCCGACAAGAATGAGAGTTGGCTTCATGGCAATACCCCTGGTTTTTGCTCGAGACGTCGCGGGGTGTAACACGGCTTTGGGCCGGAGTACACCACGCCATTGAAACTAGAGGCGGATCAGCGGGATGCCGTTCAGGGCCAGGGCATAGGTCGCAATGGTTGCCAGCAGCATAGCGGTGCCCACCGCCCAAACCACTGATCTCGACCCGATCAGAGCGGCAAAGGGTACAACCTGCATGATGTGAAGCCCGGCAAAATGCGCGGCGCGCAGGTCGCCGCCGGTCGTCGACCAGCCGAAAACCGGCAGACCGGTGGCATCCGTCTGATCGCCGCCGATCCAGTGTGAACCCATGCCACCCAAGGTAAATCCGACGATCAGGGTAAGGATGGCAGCGGCAACGAAGCTCCAGCCGGTTGCCCGGGCCATCAGCGTCGCCGCGCCATGACGGAGGATGCGGACGCCGAGGAACAGCGTGACCACCATCATCAATGCCGCGCCCATGCCCATCAGGCTGTAGAGCAGCCCTGCAAGCTCGGACGAAGTATTGAAATGCGACGCCTGCCCAAGGGCGGCGCGGTAGGAGATGTAGATCATTTCAAGGATGGCCATGGCTGCCATGGTGCCGGTGATCACAATCGTCGGCCAGCTGTTCCTGATCCGCTCCGGCAGCAAGGTCAGGCCGAAGCTCAAGGTGAGCATGTGGAGGCCAAGCGACAGGAAGAATTTTGCTGGCTTCACCCAGACATTGATGCCGTTGAACAGGCGATCATCAATCAGCGTCAACCCGAGGCAGAGGACGAACAGAACAAGAAAGGCAAGGCTGGTCCACCACAGCAGGGGAGAAGCAATGCGCAGACTATCGATCAGAGTGCTGCGGCGAGGGGATGAGTAAGTGAGACTCGTCATTGCGCGGTTCCTTTGCGGCTCAGAATGAGGACATGGGCAAGCAGAAAGCCGATGGGCCCGAAGAGGAAGGCCAGCGGCAAAATAGGAATGAGAAAGAGGCGGGATATCCCACGCTCCATGATCTGGCGCGACACCAATGCGCCGATGAACAGGTCATAGCTCAAGTAATGGACCCAGCCGGCGAGTGCCGCCCAAGGCGAGGTGAAGAGCTTCTGGACATTCTCCAACGTATCGAAGCCGCCCTCCGTGCCCCACCAGAAGACGAGGATGAGGATGGTGCAGGCAGTGGCGAGGGCCAGCGGGATCAACAGTCCGGCAATGCGATCCCGCAGCAGCGGGCGCTTGGTGACGATCCCGGCGATAAGGATGAGCCAGCCGATCAAGGCCACGGGATTGGCAATCGAGAAGAGTAATGAAGGGGTCATATCAGTTCCGATGTTGACGGTGTAAACTTACCAAACACTTGTATGTTGTCATTGTCAATATAATTTTGACAAGAGCGGAAGTTTATGGGAAGAGCAGCGCATGACGCGAAAGCCTGAGCCGAAGCCCTATCACCACGGCGATCTCTACGAGACACTCGTTACTGCTGGTACTGAACTTCTGAAAGAAGATGGTCTGGAACACTTCACCTTGCGCGAATGCGCCCGGCGGGCAGGGGTTTCACATGCGGCGCCGAAGAATCATTTTGCCTCGGTCGAGGACCTGCTGTGCGAGATCGCAGCCCGCGGTTTCGATCAGTTCGTGACCGAGCTTGATGCTGAGGCCGACAGCGATCCAGCGCAGTCTGCCGATGCCAGGCTGATCGCCATGGGCCGCGCCTATGTGGCGTTCGCCAGGGCCAACCCGGCGGTCTATCTGCTGATGTTTCGTCACGCCCAGGCGTTCAACAAATCAGCGCATCTGCAGGCGGCATCGCACGCCGCATGGGTGCAGCTCGAAACCGGTGTGGCGGCGGTTATCGGGCCTGAGCGCAACGATGTGCTCAGCCGGGCGGCGCATGTGTGGGCGCTTGTGCATGGCATCGCCTCGCTGATCATCGACCGGCGGCTGCCAGGTCCCATCGACTTCGAGCAGGTGATTGCCCAGAGCCTGGCATCGCTGCCTGCGGCCATCCGCGGGGTTGGACGCTCTTGAGTTCACTGGCACAAGGCGTTTCGGGGAGAAATAGTCCATGACGGCACTCTATCTCGGCATCATCCTGTTCGGCGGCATCCATCTGTTCTCGATCTTTTGCCCGGGCTGGCGCGACGGCTTGAAGGCCAAGCTTGGTGAGAAGGCCTTCAAGGGACTTTACGCACTGGTTTCGCTCGCCGGTCTGGTGTTTCTGATCATGGGATACATGGCGTCGCGCGGCGGACCGCTGGCCGCCGACTGGGTCTATGTGCCCGCGAGCTGGTCCAAACATGTGACCATGCTCTTCGTGCTGCTGGCCTTCGTTCTGCTTGGCGCCTCGCATGGCAAGGGCTACCTGAAGAAGTGGCTACACAATCCGATGTCAATCGGCATTGCGCTGTGGGCCACCGGCCACCTGCTGTCGAACGGCAAGCGCACCGCGGTTTACATGTTCGGCATGTTCCTGGTGGTTGCCCTGGCCGATATCATCATGTCGGAGCTGCGCGGAAAGCGGCCCTCACATGAACCCCGGCTGCGCTCCGACATCATCGCGGTGATCGCCGGCATGGTGCTCTATGTGATCTTCCTCTTCGGCTTTCATCCTTATGTTCTCAACCTGCCGATCGTCCAATGATCGTACTTACACTTGGCATCATCGTCTCCTCGCTACTGCATCTCGTGGCGGCGGTGCCGTCGCTGAAAACTGCTCTCAAGGCCCGCATCGGCGAGAAGGCCTATGGCCCGGTCTTCGGCATCGCCTCGTTGCTTGGCCTGGTCATTGTGGTGCTCGGCTGGCGCATGGCGGAATTCATTCCAGTTTACGATCCACCCAGCTGGGGCGTCCATGCCAATTTCGCATTCACGCTCCTGGCCTTCATCTGCCTTGGCATCTTCATCTTCAGAGGCACATTGCGGCAGCGCCTGCGCTTTCCGCTGGCCATTGGCGTCATGCTCTGGGCCATCGGCCATCTGCTGGCCAATGGCGATCAGGCCAGCCTCATCCTGTTCGGCGGCTTCCTCATCTATGGGGCGGCGCATTATGCCATCGCCAGCCTCAACGGCGTCAGGCCGTCACCGGAGGTGCGCGGCGGCCATGACCTTCTGTCGATTATCATCGGCATCGCGCTCTATGGCGTCATGGCGCAGCTGCATGGTGCGGTGATCGGTGTGCCGGTGTTTCAGTTGAGCTGATAGTCGGCACCCACTTGCCGGAGTGGCGTTGGCGGCGTAGCTTCCGGTCCATGTCACAGCATGTTGCCACGAAGCGCCTCACCGCGCCGGAGATCACCGCCCGCAAGGGCAAGGAACCCATTGTTTCACTCACCTCGTACCACGCGCATACGGCGGCGATTGCCGACAAGTATGTCGATTTCCTGCTGGTGGGCGACTCGCTCGGCATGGTGATGCATGGGTTTGAGTCGACGTTGCCGGTACCGCTTGACCTGATGATCCTGCACGGACGCGCAGTGATGCGTGGCGCCAAGCGCTCGCTGGTGGTCGTCGACATGCCGTTTGGCTCCTACGAGGAAAGCCCGCAGCAAGCGTTCCGCAACGCCGCCATGGTGATCAAGGAAACCCAGTGCGGCGCCATCAAGCTCGAAGGCGGCAAGCGCATGGGTGAGACCATCCGTTTTCTGTCCGAGCGCGGCATTCCGGTGATGGCGCATATCGGGCTGACGCCGCAGTCGATCAACATTCTGGGTGGCTTCAAGACACAAGGCCGGACGCGGGACCAGTGGGCGATCATCGAGGAAGATGCGCGCGTCATCACCGAGGCCGGCGCCTTCGCCGTGGTGCTCGAAGCCATCGCCGAGCCCTTGGCCGCCAAGATCACAAAAGAGATTCCAATCCCCACCATCGGCATCGGCGCGTCACCTGCCTGTGATGGGCAAATCCTGGTGATGGAAGACATGCTGGGCCTCAGCCCACGCGTCGCGAAGTTCGTGCGTGAATTCGGCAAGGTGGGGGCGGCAATCGAGAACGCCATCAGCATGTATGCCGACGAGGTCCGGGCGCGGACCTTCCCCGGCGCGGAGAACACCTACGAAGTGAAGGACTGAAGCGAACGGCAAGAGCCCTCATCCGCCTGTCGGCACCTCCCATTCTGCGAACGGGAGAAGGTACTTGGGGTGAGCATCTCCCACGTCACGCATTCAGCTGTCGCGGCTCTAGGGCCTTCGCCCGTGGCGAAGCCATGGGAGAAGGTGCCCGAAGGGCGGATGAGGGCCTCTTCACTGTGTGTTGTGAAGCATCACTTTTCATTGGCATGATCGAAGAAGGCTTTCATCACGATCTGCCATTGGCCGTCATGCTTGATGAGCGTGAGATAATCCGTCCACGATGTTCCGAAGCAATCGTCGGTGACCTTGGCAATCGCCATGTCGCCGGTAATGTCGATTGAAGCGATGTTGGAAATGATCGGTGAACCCGGAGGTTGGCGCTTCTCC
>JANLTS010000152.1:0-4216 GCA_031363045.1 Hyphomicrobiales bacterium | reverse complement strand
GCTTTCCATCCGACCTTCACCTGGCGGCCTTGCGCCACATCCTCGCTGGCGCCCTTGTTCGGCACCTTGACGATGAAATCACTGTGGCCCGCCACTTCGAGGCGGGCGCGGATGTGATCGCCGAGATAAATCAATTCGGCGATGCGGCCATCGAGAATGACATCAGCGGTCTTGGCGGTTGGGTTGATCTCGACGCGCTCAGGCCTAATCGACAGCAACGTGCGGCCACCCTTCTCCTTGGCATTGATGGCCAGCGCCTTCACCATCTCGCCGGTCTCGAGCTTGACGGTTGCGACATTGTCGGCACCAATTTCAGCAACCGTACCTTTGAGCTTGTTGTTCTCGCCGATGAACTGGGCGACAAAGGAATTGACCGGACGCTCGTAGAGATCGGCCGGCGTCGAGAGCTGCTGCACCACGCCATCGTTGAACACCGCGATGCGGTTCGACATGGTGAGGGCTTCCGACTGGTCATGCGTCACATAGACGATGGTGACGCCAAGGCGCTCGTGAATGTGCTTGATTTCATATTGCATCTGCTCGCGCAACTGCTTGTCGAGCGCGCCCAGCGGCTCATCCATGAGCACCAGATCGGGCTCGAACACCAATGCCCTGGCAACGGCGATGCGCTGCTGCTGGCCGCCCGACAATTGGCCGGGGCGGCGGTTGCCCATCTGCGGCAGTTCGACGAGCTTCAGGATTTTCGCCACGCGGTCCTCGACGTCCGCCTTGGGCACGTTGCGCACCTGCAACGGGAAGGCCAAGTTCTCGTTGATGGTCATGTGCGGAAACAGCGCGTAGTTCTGGAACACCATGCCGATGCCGCGCTTGTGCGGCGGCACGTTGTTGATCGGTTGGTCTTTGAGGAAGATTTCGCCATGGGTCGCCGGCTCGAATCCCGCCAGCATCATCAGCGTCGTCGTCTTGCCGGAGCCCGATGGCCCAAGCATGGTGAGGAATTCGCCCTTCGAGATATCGAGATTGAGATTCTTGACGACGAGAACCTCGCCATCATAGCTCTTCTGCACATTGGCGAAGCGCACCATCAAATCGCCCGCCGGAACTTCCTTGGCCATCCGTCTTGTTCCTCACCAACGTTCTTATTCTTGGTCGCTGGCGAGGGATCATAATCTCCGCCCTGAGCGATGCAAGTCCCGCGTTGGTGTGGGGATTGATACGCATACTCATCCTCTCCCGCCAAGCGGGAGAGGAACACCCTTGCGGAGCAAGGGTGAGGTGAGGGGGAATCTGAAACGCTGGCATGATCGCCCGTGGCCTTGCCCTCACCTGCCCGCTTCGCGGGCGTCCTCTCCCGCTTGGCGGGAGAGGATGAAGATGGCGTTGCTCAGCGCTTCTTCTTCGCTGCCTTCTTCTTCGCCACCTTCTTCTTCGGCGCCCCCACGATCAGATGCTCCGGTCCATAGGGGAACGCGGTGATGTTGCGGTTGCCCTTCTCGGTGATCACCAGGATGTCGTGCTCGCGATAGCCGCCCGCGCCTTTCTGGCCCTCGGGGATCATGATCATCGGTTCCATCGAGACGACCATGCCGGGTTCCAGAACCGTGTCGCAATCCTCGCGCAGTTCGAGGCCGCCCTCGCGGCCATAGTAATGGCAGAGCACGCCGAAGGAATGGCCATAGCCGAAGGTGCGGTACTTCAGCAGGTCGTGGCTGGCATAGATCTCGTTCAGCGCCTTGGCGACATCGGAACATTTCGCACCCGGCACCAGCAGCTTCTTGCCCTCGTCGTGGACATGGCAATTGATTTCCCACAGGCGAAGATGTTCCTTGGACGCGGTCTCGGCAAACAGCGTGCGCTCCAGGGCCACGTAATAGCCTGCCACCATCGGGAAGCAATTGAGGCTCAGGATATCGCCGCGCCTGTTCTTGCGGCTGGTCACCGGGTTATGGGCGCCATCGGTGTTGACGCCGGATTGGAACCACGTCCAGGTGTCCAGCAATTCGCCGTTGGGCCACACCCTGGCGATTTCGCGCACCATGGTTTGTGTCGAATGCAGTGCCACCTCGTGCTCGGGCACGCCCACGGCAATGGCCTCGACAACTGCGGCACCACCAATATCGGCGATGCGCGTCATCTTGGTGATATGCTTGATTTCCTCGGCCGACTTCAACATGCGAAAGCGCATCGAGGGCGCCGCCACATCGACGAACTCGATGCCCGGCATCGCATCCTGAAGGGCTTTGCGGAAATCGATGTTGACATGATCGAACTCGATGCCGATGCGCTTGGCGCCCTTGCTCAAGCTCTTCACGGCGGAGAAGTAATTGTCCTTCGACCAGTCAGTATAAGTGACATTGTCGCCGAAGGTCCGCCTGGCCGGCTGGCCGCCGTCAATCGCCGCCGTCACCGACGTCGTCTGCTTTTGTGTGATGACAAGGCCATAGCGGCGGCCGAACTGGCAATAGAGAAAGTCCGAGAGATAGCAGATGTTGTGATAGCTGGTGAACAGACAGCAATCGACGTTGCTCCTCGCCATCCAGCCACGGATCGCATCCTGCCGCCTTTGCATTTCGGCGGCGGTAAATGTCGGCTTCGGTTTCCGGCCATTGTTGCGGTAATCGACGAGGCTGGGGCGATCAAGGGCTGACATCTGGCGCTTCTCCGGGCGGTTTGGATCCAGGTGTCTTCGCTGCGAATGAAGCTTGTGTCAAAAGACGATCACTCACATAATATATGAGAATTTTTCATGGAGTTCGATCATCTCGCGCCTGCCATCGCTCAATGCGCTCCGCTGTTTCGAGGCAGCCGCGCGCTCAGGCAGTTTCTCGCGCGCCGCCGAGGAATTGAACGTCACGCAATCGGCCGTCAGCCATCAGGTCCGGCAACTGGAACAATGGTTCGGCCTCTCGTTGTTTGACCGGTTGGGGCGCCAGACGATGCCGACGCCCAAGGGTCAGCAGCTGGCGCGTTCGCTGGCCGAGGCCTTTGACATCATGGGTGCGGCCTGCCGCCGTCTGGCGCAAAGCGAGGCTGGTCCGTCATTGACGATCGCCGCCCTGCCATCGATCGCAACAATCTGGCTCATACCGAGGCTTTCGCAGTTCTTCCTCGATCACCCGGAGATTTCGGTCAAGATCATCTATGCCTACTATGGCCAGCGCATCGACTTCGACGAGTGCGATATCGGCATTCTCTGGGGACCCGGCGAATGGGAGGGCTGCCGCAGCACCAGGCTGCTGGATGGCGATACAGTTGCCGTGTGCAATCCCATCTATCTCGAGAAGCAAGGCCCGTTCGAACAGCCGCAGTCAATACTGGCCAAGCCGTTGCTGCACGATACTGACCGTCTCGACTGGCAGAACTGGATGCGCCATGCCGGGGTCAAGCATGCCGGCCCCTCACCAGGCCCAATCTTCCAGGATTTCAACCTGCTGCGCGCCGCCGCCCTTGCGGGCCAGGGCCTGGCACTGTGCCCGCGCTCGCTGGTGGCGGATGATGTGGCCAGCGGGCGGCTGGTGCAGCTCTTCGATACATCCATCAAGAACGACTATGCCTATTGCATCATCGAACCCGCTGACGGCAACGGCCGGCGCACGGACGCCATCATCCAGTTCAAGGACTGGCTGCTGACGTCGGCGCGCGCCTGAACCTATTCACCACCGCACGTGACATCGCCGGTCAGCCGGATGAAACCGTCGGCTTCGCCCTTCTGGCGCTCAGCTTCAAAATAACTGACCTCGTATTTGCCCTTGATATCGACCGCTTCCTCGCGGTCACCCATTGTCTCGATGGTAATCTCAATCGAGCCGAATGGCGCGTCGCCCTGGCGCTCGGTGTACAGCAGGAGCCGCGTTTCATCGCGGTCGATCCAGCTGTGCACCAGATTGCCATCGAGCGTCAGCTTGGCGAAGTCGGGCGCCACGTCCTTCACCAACAATTCGGCTGATGCCCTGAAGTTGAAGATGGGTCCGCCCATACCGCGGGTGACGCCACTTTCGATATCCATCTTCACATTCGCGTCGTCAATGGTGCACCACAGTCCGCCAGAAGCCTGGGCCGGAGATACGGCCGCGACGGTCAAGGCAACGGCGGTGAGCAGGACGGCGATGGCAGTGCGTGGCGGCATGTTGATATTTCCCAGGAGATTGTGTTGGTGCGGCAGCTGAATAGGTGCGGTGGGGGCAAGATGCTGTGATCCGCAGCACATTCCGTAGCATATCGGGGGGCGCCCGCGCATGGCTTCGATGCGGGGACT
>JANLTS010000134.1:0-2462 GCA_031363045.1 Hyphomicrobiales bacterium | reverse complement strand
TTCAAATTTCAGGACAACAACAATGATGAACCAGACAGCGCAGACCCAGGCCGCTTCTTCCACTGGTGACCAGAGTCTTGTCGCAATGGTCCCGCGCATCAATATTCATGCGTTCTGCGACAACCAGCAAACAGCGGAGGCCATGCAGATGGCCGCTGCCGACCGCCGCATGGCAAGAGCCCATACGACGATCCAGCTTGGTGGCATCATGGCCGCTGTACAGGTGTTTCAAACGCAAGCGACACCCAACGTTTTGCTGGTCGAGTCACATGGCTCGCGCGATGTCATTCTGTCGGAGCTGGCAGCGCTTGCCAATGTCTGCCAGCTTGATACCAAGGTCATCGTCATCGGGCATCTCAACGATGTCGTCCTTTACCGCGAGTTGATCCGTCAGGGGGTGAGCGAGTACCTCGTTGCGCCGCTCCACCAGATGCAGGTGATCGAAACGATTGCCGGGCTGTACCAGAATCCGAAGGCCGCGCCGCTCGGCAAAGTTTTGGCATTTGTCGGCGCGAAGGGTGGCGTGGGATCGAGCACGATCGCCCACAACACCGCCTGGATGATGTCCAAGCGCTATGCGACCGAAACTGTCATTACCGATCTCGATCTGGCCTTTGGGACCGCTGGTTTGAATTTCAACCAGGACGTCTCCAACGGCATCTACGACGCTTTGGGCCAGCCGGACCGCCTTGATGCGACGCTGATCGAGAGATTGCTCACCAAGCTTGGCGACAAACTCAGCCTGCTCAGCGGGCCGGGGGGCGTTGATCGGGAAGTTGCAATTGAAGCGCATGCGATCGAGACCATACTCAATGCGATGCGCGGCAGCGTACCGTGCATTGTGGTTGATGTTCACAAAATGTGGGCGCCGTGTATCAAATACACTCTCCTTCATGCCGATCAGGTTATCGTTACAGCGACGCCGGAACTCGCAAGCCTCCGCAATGCCAAGAACATCATCGAACTGATGAAGCAGGCGCGGCCGAACGATCTGCCGCCCAAGCTGATTCTGAATCAGGTTGGCGTTCCGAAGCGGCCGGAGATTCCAGCCGTGGATTTCGGCAAGGCGGTTGGGGTCGATGTCAGTTGCGTCATTCCCTATGACGCCCAAACCTTCGGAACTGCCCAAAGCAATGGGCAGATGATTTTCGAGGTCGCTGCGAAAGCCAAAGCCTCGGATGCGCTGTCCGGTTTCGTTCAGATGCTGGCCGGTACTGACAAGCCTGCCAAAAAAGCCGCTAAACAGTCGATTCCGCTGTTTGAAAAACTGTCGATGCTGAGGAAGAAGTAATGTTCGGTAAGCGCTCAGAGGATTCCAGGACGGCCACGGGCCTGCCGCCGCCGGGCCAGCCCATTGCACCGCCACCTACGGCGCTTTCAGCGCCAGCGGCTGCCATCCCGGATTTGCCAATGCCCAGCTCAGGTTTTGGGGCACAAGCGCAAAGGCCTCCGGTTGCGGCTGGCGGTTCGCAGCAGGTTGGAAGCATCCCGCAACAGCAGGCCAAGAAGGCCGAACCGGGCGGCAACCAACGCAAGTCCGAGAATTATTACGACATCAAGAGCACAATTTTCAACGCGCTCATCGATGCCATTGACCTGACCCAACTCGGGCAGCTTGACCGCGACGCGGCGCGCGACGAGATCCGCGATATCGTCAACGAGATCATCACGCTCAAGGATGTGGTGATGTCGATCGCCGAGCAGGAAGACCTGCTCGAAGACATCTGCAACGATGTGCTCGGCTATGGACCGCTCGAGCCGCTGTTGGCGCGAGACGATATTGCCGATATCATGGTGAATGGCGCCAACACGACGTTCATTGAAGTCGGCGGCAAGATGCAGAAGACCGGCGTGCGCTTCCGCGACAACGCCCAACTGCTGAACATTTGCCAGCGTATCGTCAGCCAGATCGGCCGGCGTGTCGATGAGGCAAGCCCCATTTGCGACGCCCGCTTGATGGATGGGTCACGCGTCAACGTCATCGTGCCGCCGCTGGCGATCGATGGGCCGACGCTGACAATCCGCAAATTCAAAAAGGACCGGCTCAAACTGCCGGATCTGGTGAAGTTCGGTTCGATCACGCCCGAAGGCGCCACGATCCTGGAGATCATTGGCCGTGTCCGCTGCAATGTGCTGATTTCCGGCGGTACCGGTTCGGGAAAGACCACTCTGCTCAACTGCCTCACCGGTTACATCGACCACGATGAGCGCGTCATCACCTGCGAAGACGCCGCCGAACTGCAATTGCAACAGCCACACGTCGTGCGCCTCGAAACCCGCCCTCCCAATCTTGAAGGGGAAGGTGAGATCAACATGCGCGATCTGGTGAAAAACTGCCTGCGTATGCGCCCGGAGCGGATCATCGTCGGCGAGGTTCGCGGCCCCGAAGCCTTCGATTTGCTTCAGGCCATGAACACCGGTCACGATGGCTCGATGGGAACGTTGCACGCCAACAGTCCGCG
>JANLTS010000008.1:0-1668 GCA_031363045.1 Hyphomicrobiales bacterium | reverse complement strand
CGCGAAGTCATCGCCCGAATCGTCGACGACTCGCGCTTCGACGAATTCAAGAAACTCTACGGCCCGGCATTGGTGACAGGCTTTGCCCATGTCCACGGCATGCCCGTGGGGCTTCTCGCCAATGCCGGCGTGCTGTTTTCCGGCGCGGCATTGAAAGCCACGCATTTCATCCAGCTATGCTGCCGGCGTGGCATTCCGCTCGTATTCCTGCAGAACATCACCGGTTTCATGGTCGGCCGCAAATACGAGGCGGGCGGCATCGCCAAGGATGGCGCCAAGATGGTGAATGCGGTGGCAAGTGCCGCCGTTCCCAAGATCACCATGATCATCGGTGCCTCTTTCGGGGCCGGAAACTACGGAATGTGTGGGCGGGCTTATTCCCCGCGCTTTCTGTGGACCTGGCCCAATTCGCGTATCGCCGTGATGGGCGCCGAACAAGCGGCGGGCGTGCTCGCCACCGTCCGGCGCGAAACCGTCGAGCGGCGCGGCGGCACATTCACCGATGCGGAAGAAACAGCTCTCAAGGCGCCGGTGCTGGCCCAATTCGAAGAGCAGAGCCATCCGCTTTATGCGTCCGCGCGGCTGTGGGACGACGGCATCATCGATCCCGCCAGCAGCCGCGATGTGCTGGCCCTCAGCCTCGCCGCCGCGCGCAACGCACCCCTCGCGCCCACGCGCTTCGGCGTGTTCCGGATGTGAGCGCGATGTTCGCGATGTTCCGGAAAATCCTGATTGCCAACCGGGGTGAAATTGCGGTCCGCATCGCGGTGACCGCCAAGAGGCTAGGCATTGCAACGGCCGCCATCTATTCCGATGCCGACCGCGAGTCGATGCATGTGGCGATGGCCGATGAAGCCTTCAGGGTGGGGCCGCCGCCCGCCAGCCAAAGCTATCTCGACGCCGATGCGATTATTGCGGCGGCCCGGCGCTGCGGCGCCGAAACCGTTCATCCGGGCTATGGCTTTCTCTCCGAGAACCCGGAATTTGCCGAAGCCGTGACGGGCGCCGGTCTCGCCTTCATCGGCCCGCCCGCCGCCGCCATCCGCGCCATGGGGTTGAAGGACGAGGCCCGGAAACTGATGGCGAAGGCGGGCGTTCCGGTGCTGCCAGGCTATGACGGCGAACATCAGGACACGGACCATCTCGCCCGCGAGGCGTCCCGCATCGGCTATCCCGTCCTCATCAAGCCCGTGGCCGGCGGCGGCGGCAAAGGCATGCACCGGGTCGAGAGCGCAGATCGTTTTGCCGGCGCCCTGGCAGGTGCCCGCCGCGAAGCCGCATCGGCGTTTGGCAATGACCGCGTGCTCATTGAGAAATTTCTGAGCAAGGCCCGCCACATCGAAATTCAAGTCTTCGCCGATGGCCACGGCAACACCGTTCACCTGTTCGAGCGCGACTGCTCCCTACAGCGCCGCCATCAGAAGATCATCGAGGAAGCGCCCGCCCCCGGCATGACCGGGGCAATGCGCGCGAGCATGGGAAAAGCCGCCGTCGACGCTGCGAAGGCCGTCGGCTATATCGGTGCGGGTACCGTCGAGTTCATCGCCGATGTTTCCGAAGGCCTGCGTGCCGATCGCTTCTATTTCATGGAAATGAACACGCGGCTCCAAGTGGAGCATCCGGTGACCGAAATGATCACCGGTCTCGATCTGATCGAATGGCAGCTGC
>JANLTS010000677.1:0-1886 GCA_031363045.1 Hyphomicrobiales bacterium | reverse complement strand
ATGCCGCCGGTGATGATGACAATGGCCTGACCGATGGCGAATATCCCAAACAGCCCAATGAGGTTCGATGTATTGGCCAGGTTGATGGGCGACAGGAACAGCGGATTGATGATGGCGACGACGGTTCCGACCAACAAAATCAGGATCAGAAGGCCGGCATCTTTTTTGGCTGCATGCATCAGGCATCTTCCTTTCGCCGCGGACGGCCGACGGCAAGCTGTAGTACGTTTTGTTCGGAAAACTCGTGGCGCTCGAGTATGCCGCTGATACGGCCCTCGTGCATCACCGCAATGCGGTCGCTGACGCCCAAGACTTCTTCCATGTCGCTGGAAATGAGCAGCACGGCAGCACCTTCGTCCGAGGATTGCCTCAACTTGGCATAGATCTCGTGACGGGCGCCGACATCAACGCCACGCGTCGGCTCATCGCAGATCAGCACGCGCGGATTGCGCGGCAGCCACTTGGCGAGCACCACCTTCTGCTGGTTGCCACCGGACAACTGGTTCAGCCGGGCATCCGGCCCGGTGGCGTGAATGGCATAGGCGGAAATCAGGCTTCCGGCATAGGCGGCGAGCGCTGCGATATCGACGAGCCAGTGCCGTGCAAATTGCGGCCAGTTTGCCAAGGCAATGTTTTCGGCAATCGATTCATCGAGCAACAAGCCGGACTGTTTGCGGTCTTCCGGCACGAGGGCGATGCCAGCGGCCATTGCCTCACCCGTGGACGGTGCATGCAAGGCTTTTCCAGCGATCCGCACTTCACCCGCCAGCAAGGGGTCGATACCGAAAATTGCCATGGCCAGTTCCGACCGGCCAGCACCGATCAGACCCGCAAGGCCCAGAATTTCGCCGTTTCTGACTGACAGGTTCACTTCTTCGTTGGGGAAAGCCTTGGTTCTGGCGCCTTTGACATCCAGACCGATTTCCGTGCCAGGATTGCGCGGCGGCACATAGAGCGTTTGAAGCGAGCGGCCAATCATCAGGTTGATCATCGACTGCGCCGAGATCTCGTCTTTCGAGAGTGTCCCAACAAGTTTGCCATCGCGAAGGACGGCAACACGGTCAGCAATTTCGGCGATCTCGTTCAGCCGGTGCGTGATGAAAATGACGCTCACCCCATCCTGGCGAAGTTCCCGGACGATCTGCAAGAGCCTGGTCGATTCACTCAACGTGAGGCTCGATGTGGGTTCGTCCATGATGACGGCGCGGGCATTGAGCGACAGGGCGCGGGCGATCTCGAGGATTTGGCGTTGCGCAATGGATAGTTCGGCGACGGGCGTTTCCGGCGTGAAGTCGGCTTTGATTCGGTCCAGCAACGGCTGAACGATGCGCACACTTTCGGCATTGTCGACGAACATGCGTCCGGGCCCGCGGCGCGGCTCGCGTCCGATCAGGATGTTTGCGGCGACATCGAGATTGCCAAAGGAATTCAGTTCCTGATGGACGAAAGCAATTCCGGCGGCGATGGCTTGCCGGGCCGTCTGGAATGTTGTCATTGCGCCATCAATGAGAATAGTGCCTGCCGAAGGCTGATATACGCCACCCAGGATTTTCATGAGCGTCGATTTTCCGGCACCATTCTCGCCGAGAAGCCCGAGTACCTCACCGCGCGCCACATGCAATGTTACGTCTTCAAGCGCCGTCACGGGTCCGAAGCGCTTGGAGATATTGTCAAGCTGGAGGAACGCGGCAGCCATGGCGGCAGTCTAGCCTTGCAAAGGGGCCGGATGAAAGTCAAGCTGGCGTGGCCGGCGCCATTTCCTGAGCGCCGGTCTCGCAGGTTTGTCTTTCACTCTGCCACTTCGCAAGGCTAGACTTCCCTTATGGCTGCCGTGTTCCTCCAGCTTGACAATATCTCCAAGCGCTTCGGACCCGTGACGGCGCTTG
>JANLTS010000673.1:0-19671 GCA_031363045.1 Hyphomicrobiales bacterium | reverse complement strand
AGTTCGAGGGTTTCGCGGACGTTGTGATCCGTAACAAGCACCCCGATTCCCCGAGCGGTGAGCTGTCGCACCAGCTTGCGAATATCACTGATCGCAATCGGATCAATTCCGGCGAAGGGCTCGTCGAGGAGCATGAACTCGGGATCGGCGGCAAGTGCCCGGGCGATTTCCACGCGGCGACGCTCGCCGCCAGAGAGCGCAACAGCCGGCGAATGCCGGAGGTGGGAAATGGAGAACTCATCAAGCAACTCACGCAATTTACTGTCGCGCTTCGGCTTCGAACTCTCGGTGAGCTCGAGCACGGCGCGAATGTTTTCCTCTACCGTGAGGCCACGGAAAATCGAACTCTCCTGCGCCAGATACCCAATGCCCAACCGGGCCCGCCGGTACATCGGCAGGTGGGTGATCTCGACGCCGTCGAGGCTGATCCGGCCACTGTCGGCGGCAATCAGACCGGTGATCATGTAGAACACGGTCGTCTTGCCGGCGCCATTGGGTCCGAGAAGTCCCACGGCTTCACCGCGCCTGACTGTGAACGAGACATCACGCACCACTGGACGCCGCTTGTAGGATTTCCGCAATCCCTCGACCACCAGCCCGGAGCGTTCCGGCACAACCGGCTGTTCCGGACCATCCGCCGTCTGCGGAATCTGTGCCCGCTGGGAGAGAGTCCTCGAAGCCCGTTTCGCCGTCATCACGTCTTCATCACGCGCCACTGCAATGTCCACCCAATAGGTTTAATTTTAGATAAGAGCGTCATTTCGGCAGGAAACTTCCTTTGACGCGGCCACCCGACATCTCAACCTTGTTGGTATCAAGATCGGCCCGCAGTTCCTTGCCGGTCAGCACGGTCGAGCCCTGCACCAGCTTGACAGTGCCGCCGACCACCAGCTTGTTCGACTGCGGGTCGAATTTCGCCCAGTCGCCGGTAATGGTCTCGCGGCGTGTCTTGATTGTGACCGCACCCCTGGCGTCGAGGTTGGTGGCATCGGTCTTTGCCGTGCCGTCGGCCTGCTTCACCTCGGCGTAGGTCACCGTGAGTTCGCTGGCCTTCAGGTTGACGTCGCCCCGCGTGGCATCGACGTTGCCTTTGAACACTGCCTTCTTCTCGGCATCGAGGATTTCCATCTGATCGGCCTCGATATTGACCGGAGCCGGCGGCTTGGCGGTTTGGGCAAATGCTGGACCCGCCAGCAGCACCAGCAAAGCGGCGGACAGGACGGTCAGTCTGTCGATCATGGTTGTGCGTCTCCCTTTGCCGAGCCTGCGTTGAAAGTGGCCTTCACGCCCTTCAAGAACAAGATGCGCGTGCCGTCACCGGAAATTTCGATACCATTGGAGCGCACCGTACCATTTGCAAAGCTGACATCGACGGCAGCGTCCGAGGTCAGCTTCTTTTCTTCCACATCGACATGCGCCTTGTCCATGCGGGCGGTGAAACGGTCTTTCTGGACGATCACCACATTGCCGGCAAGCTCGAGCGACTTCAGCTTTGTATCATACGTGCCGGTGCCGGAGCGGATTGTATATTCGGCGCCTGACAATCTGCGGAAATGGCCTTCGACGGTTTCGAGATGGACCAGCGTCGGGGTCGTTTCATCCTGCCAGCCGCGCTCGGCCTTGACGTCGTAGGGCTGGTTCTCGCGGTCAATGCCGCTCACCGTCGAATCGGTCGCGGTAATCTGGTCCGGATTGGGCACCGGCTTTGGCGGGGTGGCCTCATCCGGCAGCAGGAATGAGAACAGCCCGGCCTGGGCCAGGAACACGCCGACAATTCCCACAATGCCGAGGATCACCAGCCAACCGAGCACCTGCGAGCCACGGGCAAAGCGCAGCGCCCGGCCCAAAGCCTGGTTACCGGCAGCCTGGTTAATGGGCGAAGACATCTTCCTCGATCCAGCCCGCCAAATCCAAAGCGGCGCGGGTGGGAATGAAATCGAAACACGCCTGGGCAATCCCGAGGCGGCCTTCGCGCGCCAGCATCTGGTCGAGCCTGGTCTTCAACTCATGCAGGTAGAGCACATCCTGGGCGGCATATTGCTTCTGGGCATCGCTCAACACATGCGCACCCCAGTCGGAACTCTGCTGCTGTTTGTTCAACTCGATGCCCAAAAGTTCCTTGATCAGGTCCTTCAGCCCATGCCGGTCGGTATAGGTGCGGGTCAGTTTCGAGGCAATCTTGGTGCAATAGAGGGGAAACGTATCGACACCGAGATATTGCTTGATCACCGCCACATCGAAGCGGGCGTAATGGAATATCTTGGTGATGGCGGGATTGGCGAACAGCGCCTTGAGGTTCGGCGCATCATAGCTTGAGCGGTCAAGCTGGACGAGATGGGCATTGCCATCGCCGGATGAAAGCTGCACGACGCAGAGCTTGTCGCGGCGGGCGATCAGCCCCAGGGTTTCGGTATCGACCGCCACCGAGGTTCCGAAATCCAGTCCGGCGGGCAGGTCGCCCTTGTAAAGCTTGATGGCCATCAGAGGGTCCCGCCGATCGTCAAATTTATGCAGTAAAATGGTGCCCTGAAGAGGACTCGAACCTCCACGATGTTACTCGCTAGTACCTGAAACTAGTGCGTCTACCAATTCCGCCATCAGGGCATTCCGGGGCGTCTCTTAATGTGGCTGATCCGGCCTGTCAACCGAGGCATGGGCGCGATCTTGGATCAGCTTGAACATCCGCTCTTTACCCTTGAACAGACATGCACGGCAGGTGACTGTACCTACGAAATTGACCCGATGCCAACATCACCCTCGCCTCGTTGAGCAAGATCAATGCGGGCTCATTCGGGCTTTATAGAATGTCAAAATGGCGTCGATTTGAAGGGGCGGTGGGCTCATGGCGGGGGTAGCAGCACTTAAGCTTCGGCCGCCTGAACGGCGCTTGGTTGCTTGGAGGGGTGAACATGCCTGTGTCCAGAAAAGCGATGGTGCGAACTGCCGAAGTCGCCGAGATCGCTCATACGCTCTACGAACAAGCGCCGGTCGCCATGCTGCTGATTGATGGATCGGGGCACATCCAGGGCATCAATGCAGCTGCCGAACGGCTGTTCGGGTATGCGGAGTCGGAACTTGTTGGGCGCTCCGTAGAGGTTCTTGTACCTGAGGCTGTTCGACAGAAACACAAAAGGCAACGCGAAGACTTCTCTCAGTCACCCACATCGCGGCCCATGGGTGAAGGGCGGCGGCTCTCGGCGCGGCATAAGGACGGACACGCTATTTCGATCTCCGTGGGCCTCAATCCCATCTGGGTCGACGGCAACCCTGTCGTCGTTGTATCCTCGATTATCGACAATTCCGCCCAAGAGCGTTCGGAGCGTGCCGAGCTTCTTGTCCGAGAGCTAACGCATCGCACGAGGAATACGTTCGCTATGATTAGCGCTATGTCTCATCAAATCGGGGCGACGAGTGCCGACGTTGCAAGCTTCCAGACCGATTTCGATGAACGATTGCGAAGTCTTTCCGCCTCGTATGAGATACTTGTGCGTGAGGACTGGAAAAGCGTCCCGGTTGCCGATCTCGTTCGCACACAACTCGCCTTCGTGAACGGGCACAATACTGCACAAGTTTACATTGATGGACCAGCGTTGCGAATGTCAGGAAGCAAGGCGGAGTATCTTGAGCTCGCCATTCACGAACTCGCCACAAACGCTCTAAAGTATGGCGCGCTGTCCGTTCCGTATGGCAAGATTCAGGTGGTCTGGAAGATCGACAAAGCCAAAGGTCGATGGCTGTTTGATTGGCAAGAACTGGATGGACCTCCTGTGGCCGAACCGCTGCGTAAAGGATTCGGTTCCGTCATTCTGCAGACACTCGTTCCAACTGTGTTTGGCGGAGCAGCCGAATTGCGTTACCGCCCGAACGGTACGAGTTGGCACGTTGAGGCTCCGCTCAACCATATGCTCGCCGAAGAGCCAGAAGCCATCTATGATAACGGCGTGAGGGCCGAATCGTTCAAACCATAGGTGAAAGCGCAAGAATTCCAGACGCAGTGAAAGTCCACTTCCACAATTGTGCCCTCACCCTAAGGCGACGTTCGCCTGCAAGCCTTTGTATCAACGCGCTCAATTCGCGCACTAGAATGGTGGTTAGAATGACGATCAAAGACATTGGCCCTAAGCCGCAATCGTTCGACATTGATCACGCGACGAAGAAAAACACAGATTATCGATCGGTCGCCTGGAGCGGGCGCTATTTGCAAGTAACGCTGATGTCGATCCCCGTCGGCGGAGCCATTGGCCTTGAAGCGCATCCGGAGACCGATCAGTTCCTGCGCCTCGAGGCTGGCAGCGGCCGCGTACAGATGGGAGCCGCAAAGGACAAACTGACTTTTGACAAGGAAGTTTCGGACGGCTGGTGTGTCCTCGTTCCGGCGGGGACATGGCACAACATCACCAACATCGGCGCGATACCGATGCAAGTCTAAGCGATCTACGCGCCCGCCCATCACAAGCCCGGCAAGGTGCAGGCGACGGCAGCAGCGGCCGAAGCAGACAAACACGACGAGCCAGCGGCCTGGTCGGTGCAGCCAAAGCATGCGCCCGATAAACACGAGTGACCTGATCAAGCCGCAAGACCACGAGCCAGATCGACATTTCTCGGCCTGCTTCAGCTACCTTCTATGTCGCCTGTTGGCGGAAAGCCGTAAGACTGATGCGGGAACTTTTTGTCTGCTGTCAAGAGGGATGAAGACGTGACAAGGCGGCGGCGATAACCCATCTTCATAATTCAAACTGACCCAACGTCCTTCAGCTCGCAAGAGGCCAGCAGTCTCTTCGGCCCCGTCTCGCTTCACCTTTGCATCGCGGGCGTGGCGGGGCTAAAAGGCGCGCGCGGCTTAATCATTCAAGGTGGCATCCCGTGCTCGTCCAGGCATCCGACAGACTCATCACCATCATTGGCGGCTCAGGCTTCCTCGGCCGCCACATCGTTCGGGCGCTGGCCAAGCGCGGCTATCGTATCCGGGTCGGTTGCCGCAGGCCCGATCTCGCGGGCCATTTGCAGCCGCTGGGAACGCCGGGCCAGATCATGGCGGTGCAGGTCAATGTGCGCTATCCGGCGTCGGTCGCGGCCGCCTGCGATGGCGCCAGTGCTGTCATCTACCTGCCGGGCGTTCTCCATTCCAGCGGCGCCCAGAGTTTCGATGCCATCCATGCCTTCGGAGCCGAGGCCATCGCCAAGGCGGCCCGCGCCGCCAAGGCCAGAATGCTGATCCAGATGTCGGCCATCGGTGCCGATCCAGCCTCGACGTCCGAATACGCCCGCAGCAAGGCCGAAGGCGAGAAGCGCGCCAGGGCGGCCTTCCCCGGTGCCATCGTGCTGCGCCCGTCGGTGGTCTTCGGGCCTGAGGACGATCTCTTCAACCGCTTTGCCGCTCTCAGCCGGTTTTCGCCCGCGTTGCCGCTGATCGGCGGCGGTGAAACCAAATTCGCGCCGGTGTTCGTTGGCGACATCGCCGAGGCCGTTGCCCGGCTGATTGACCGCAACGACGCCGATGGCCGCACCTATGAACTCGGCGGCCCGCGCGAGATGAGCTTCCGCCAACTCATTGAATTCACGCTCGACACGATTGGCCGCAAGCGGCTGCTGGTCTCGCTGCCGTGGGCTGTGGCAAAGCTGCAGGCGAGCATTCTGGGCCTGTTGCCCAAGCCGTTGCTGACCACCGATCAGGTGGAACTGCTGAAATCCGACAATGTAGTGAGCGAGCAGGCCAAGCGCGACCGGCGGACGCTCGAAGGCCTGGGGATCGCCGCCTCAGGCGTCGAGGGCATCGTGCCGGGCTATCTGTACCGCTACCGCAAGGCCGGTCAGTTCACAGCACCCAAGGGAATGCCTGAGTAGATCAGGCCCAGCAGCACCGCACCGAGGATGATGCGGTAGGCGGCAAACGGCAGGAAGCTCATGGTCCGCACCATCCGCATTAGAACGGTGATGGTGCCAAGGGCGATGAAAAACGTCAGGACGCCAGTGAGAATGACCGGGCCTGAAATCGATTGCCCGGATTTCAGCGCATCGCCGATCACAAGAACCGAAGCGGCACCGTTGGCGGGAATCGACAGCAGGAATGAGAAGCGCGCCGCGTCCGGCCTGCTGAAGCCCAGGCCGCGGCCTGCCGTCATGGTGATGCCGGACCGGCTGGTGCCGGGGCTCAGCGACAGCGCCTGCGACAAGCCGATGATCAATGAGGTTTTCCAATTCATGTCGGCGATGGTCCGCCGCATCAGGCCATAGGCATCGAAGACATAGAGCAGGATGCCGAAGACGATCAGGTTGACGGCAACCAGCGTCGGGCTGCGAATATGCTCGTCGAGATGCGTCACCTTGAGCAACACGCCGGCAATGACGATCGGCACGGTTCCAATCAGCACGTTGAGAACGAGGCGCTGCTCGCGGGTCCGCTCGCGGCGCAGAATGTCAACAGCACCCCGCATCATCGCCACCACGTCACGCCAGAAATAGACGATCACTGCCAGCAATGTCCCGACATTGGTGACCATGTCGGTGACGACACCCTGATCCGACCAGCCGGTCAATGCCGGCACCAGAATCAGATGGCCAGAGGACGAAATCGGCAGGAACTCGGTGATGCCCTGAATGAGCGCCAGGACGATAATCTGGATAATCAGCATATGGCCGTCACTCTTGGCGCCCGGAAGGGCGGATTGGGCGCCCGGAGGGGCGGATTCGGAATCGCTTGCCGCGCGGGGCCTCGGCGTTTTATACGCGCTGGTGATCGGGGGCAATTGCGGCAAAAATAGTCCCCGGAACAACCGTGTTGACTGCGTCAGGGTTAATTATTCCGTAACATGCCGACTCTCATACATTTCGCGCTTGATCCCTTCAGCCGCCGCATGCGGCTCGCACTCGCCGAATATGGCGTGGCGGTCGAACTCGTCGATGAGCAGCCGTGGGATCCAAGCCCCGATATCTTCGAGATCAATCCGGCCGGCACCTTGCCGGTCTATCTTGAGGATTCGGCCTCGCCGGTTTCTGGCATCGAGGCGATTGGCGAATATCTCGAGGAAACCAAGGCCACGCGCCACAAGCTCATTCCCGGCGATGTGTTCGAGCGGGCAGAGGTCAGGCGGCTGACCGGCTGGTTCGATACCAAATTCTATGCCGAGGTCTCGGAGCCAGTTGTAACTGAGAAGGTGATCCGGCGTTTCCTGCCGCGCGAAGCGGGCGGTGGCGGCATCGACACGGCACGGGTGCGCGCCGCCATGACGCGACTGCGCGATCATCTCGACTATATCGGCCACCTCGCCGATCATCACACCTGGCTGGCAGGCGATCAGCTGTCGCTCGCCGATCTGGCGGCGGCGGCGCATATTTCGGCAGTCGATTATTTCGGCGATATTCCGTGGGCTGATTATCCGGTGGCCAAGAGCTGGTACCAGCGGATGAAATCCAGGCCGTCGTTCCGCCCGCTGCTGGCCGACACAGTGCGCGGCATGGCGCCGGCACCGCACTATGCGGATCTCGATTTCTGACCGTGGACGGTCTGGCGCAACGCCTCAAGGCGCGGGCGAAAGCGGCAGGTTTCGAGGCAGCAAACATCGCGGCGATTGACGATGATCCGTTGCCCGGCCAACGGCTCGCCGCTTTCATCGACCAAGGCCGCCATGGCAACATGGACTGGATGGCCGACACGCAAACCCGTCGCAGCCATCCGCTGGCCTTGTGGCCCGAGGCCCGGACGGCCATCGTGCTGGCGCAGAGTTACGGGCCTGACACGGACCCGCTCAAGCGGCTGGAGGACAAATCTTCCGGCGTCATCTCGGTCTATGCGCTCAATCGTGATTACCATGACGTGGTGAAGGGCAAACTCAAGACCATCGCACAGTGGCTGGCGCGTGAAACGGCGGCGGACGTCAAGGTCTTCGTCGATACCGCGCCGTTGATGGAAAAGCCGCTGGCGCAGAAGGCCGGCCTCGGCTGGCAGGGCCGCCACACCAATCTGGTATCGCGTGAGCTGGGCTCGTGGTTCTTCATCGGCACCATCCTGACGACGGCGGTGATCGAAGCCGATGTACCGGAGGAAGATCATTGCGGCACCTGCCGCGCCTGCCTCGACATCTGCCCGACACACGCCTTTCCGGCGCCCTATCAGCTCGACGCGCGGCGCTGCATTTCCTATCTCAGCATCGAACACAAAGGCCACATCGCAGCTGAATTCCGAAAGCCCATGGGCAACCGCATCTACGGCTGTGATGATTGCCTGGCGGTGTGTCCGTGGAACAAGTTCGCTGGTCAAGCAGCGGAGGCAAAACTGCGGGCCCGCGATGATTTGCGATCACCATCGATTGCCAGCTTGCTGGCACTTGATGACGCGGCATTCCGCTTGCTGTTCGCAGGCTCGCCGGTGAAGCGCACCGGCCGCGACCGCTTCATCCGCAATGTGCTGATCGCCGCAGGCAACAGCGGGTACGTATCGCTCTTGCCAACAATCGAGAAGTTGCTCGGGGATCATTCGCCACTGGTGCGAGCGATGGCCATTTGGGCTGTGTCGCAATTGGCGGATGAACCGCGTGTCTCGCAACTTCGTAACACTTACATGCAAAATGAGGCCGATGCTGATGTGCGCCGCGAATGGAACGCCGCATGAATCATCTCCTGTGTTTCGGCCTCGGCTATTCGGCCCGCGTCCTGGCGGCGCGGCTGTCAGCGCAAGGCTGGCGCATCAGCGCCACAACGCGTGGCGATCCGGTCAAAGCCAGCGTTGGTTCGAATTACAAACTCTTCCGCTTCGACGGTACGGTGCCGTTGCCGCCGGACACCTTCGATGGTGTCACGCATGTGGTGGTCTCGGCTCCACCGGGAACCAATGGCGATCCGGTGCTGGCCCAGCACGTGAGCGATTTCGCCGCGCGCGCGACACAGTTCCAGTGGGTCGCCTATCTCTCGACCACCGGCGTCTATGGTGATCACGGTGGCGGCCTCGTCACGGAGGAAACTCCGCTCACTCCCAAAACCGAGCGCGGCCACAAGCGCTTGCTGGCGGAAACGCAATGGCTGGACCTGTGGCGGACGCACGGGCTCCCCGTTCATATCTTTCGTCTCGCTGGCATCTATGGGCCGGGACGCAACGCGTTGCTGTCGCTGCTCGAAGGTACCGCCAAGCGCGTCATCAAGCCGGGCCAGGTTTTCAGCCGCATCCATGTCGCGGATATCGCCACGGTGCTGGAGGCCTCGATTGCCAAGCCGCATCCCGGACGCGCCTACAATGTCTGCGACGATGAGGCGGCACCGCCACAGGATGTGGTGGAGTATGGCGCCAGGCTGCTTGGGCTCCCTGTGCCACCCGACACGCCATTCGATGAAGCTACACTTTCACCCATGGCGCGCAGCTTCTATGCCGATTCAAAGCGCGTCTCGAACCACCGCATCCGCCAAGAGCTTGGTGTGACACTCGCCTATCCGACCTATCGTGAAGGATTGGCAACCTTGGCGGAAACTCTTAGACGGTAACGCCGTCGGCGCGTTCCGCCAGACGAAGAACCGTTTCGCGGATCAGCGCCAATTGACCGGGCGATGACAGGCGGTGATCGCCGCCCTTCACCAAAGTCAACGTGATGTCGCTGCCGCGTAGCGCGTTGAAGACCTTGACGGCATGAGTTGCCGGCACATCGGGGTCGGCGTCACCCTGCAGGATGCGCACCGGACACGCGCAGTCGAGCCCATCCTTCAGCATCAAGTGCTTTTCACCATCGCTGATAAGGCGGGCGGTGATGGTATGGGATTGGCCATAGAGTGAGGGCCGGACGGTGACGCCCTTGTCGGCCAGTTCGGCGCGCACGCTGTCGGGGAAGATGTCCCACATCAGATCGGCCGTCATGTCGGCGGCGGGAGCAATCAACACCAGACCGCAGACGCGTTTGGCGGAGCGCGGGTTCTTCAGCAGCATTTCGCGGTAGAGCAACAAGGCAAGCCAGCCGCCCATGCTGGACCCGACGATGATGCGGCGGCCCAGCGCCTTCCGCGTGAACATATAGTAAGACTGCTCAAGCCAGGCCGAAATGCTGCCGTCGACAAAAAAGCCGCCGGATTCGCCGTGGCCGGAATAGTCGAAGCGGAAGGCGGTCCGCCTCGTGTCGCGGGCCAGCGCCGCCAAGGCTTCAGCCTTGGAACCAGCCATGTCGGATTTGAAGCCGCCGAGCCAGAACAGCCCGCAGCGGCCCACATCCTCGCCGCCATCCTCACGATAGGCGAGTTCAGTTCCGTCGGAGGCCGTTTCGAACTTGATATCGCTCATGGCGTGGTCATATCAGGCTGACATCATGGCGGGAAGCCGGGCGCGCCGGAATTGCGCCTCCTTGTCCGTCTATCCTTTTAGCGTGCCGCAACCATCGGAAGACCATGAACATCCAAACCTTGCCGACCCAAGCCGAGATCGAAACCGCCCTCGGCCTTGATGCCGGAAGCCGCCGCCGTAACTGGCTCCGGCGGCTGGTGTGGCTTGGGCTGTTGGCCCTGCTGGTGGGTGGCGGCCTCTGGTATTATCTGCAAACCCAGGGGCAAACGGCGGCACTGACCTACCAGACAGTGGCCGCCAGAACCGAGACCCTGGTGGTCAAGGTGCAGGCCACCGGCAATGTCGAGCCAACCACCCAGGTTGACGTTTCGAGCGAGCGCTCGGGCGTCATCCGTGTCGTCAATGTCAAGGCCAACAGCCTCGTCAAAAAGGGCGATGTGCTGGCTGAACTTGATCCCGAACGGCTGCAGGCCGAACTCGGCCGCATTGCGGCAACGCTTGCCGCTTCAGAGGCGAAGCTGGCGGATGCCAAGGCGACGCTGGCCGAAAGGCAGCTGGCCTTCAAACGCTCCGAACGCCTCAGCAAGCAAGGTATTTCGGCGGCCCAGGATCTCGACACGGCGCGCGCCGCCCAGGCCCGGGCCGAGGCGGGGATATTGGCGGCGGAGGCTGACATCGATGTCGTCAAGGCCGAAATCACCATGCAGGAAACCGACATCACCAAGATGCGCATCCTGTCGCCGGTCAACGGCATCGTGTTGAAGCGCAGTGTTGAGCCGGGGCAGACAGTTGCCTCCTCGTTGCAAGCGCCGGTGCTGTTCACACTGGCCGAGGATCTCGCCCGCATGCAGCTCGAGGCCGATGTCGATGAGGCCGATATCGGCGCCGTCAAGACCGGGCAGCGCGCCACGTTCACGGTTGACGCTTACCCGGGAAAAAGTTTTCCGGCGGTGATCGACACCATCGAGTACTCGCCCAATGTCACGGAAAACGTCGTCACTTATACGGCGGTGCTGACAGTTGACAATTCCGAACTTCTGCTCCGCCCCGGCATGACGGCCACGGCGCAGATCGTTACGCTGGAAATCCCTGATGCCCTTGCAGTGCCCAATGCGGCCTTGCGCTACGAGCCGCCGCGGCAACAGAAATCGCAAGGCTTCAGCATCACCTCGATCTTCATGCCGCGCATGCCGCGATCCGAAAAATCGATACCACCCGGAGCCGACGGCGAACGCACGGTTTGGGTCCTGGAGAATGGCGTGCCCGTGGCGGTGAAGGTGAAAACCGGCGTCAGTGATGGCAGTCTCACCGAGATCACGTCTGGCGATCTGAAACCTGGCGCTGAGGTCATTATCTCATCGAAACAGGCGGCGAAGTGAGCAAGGCCCAACCGCTGGTCGAACTCAAAGGCATCGAGCGTCACTACGGTCAAGGTGGCGGGCTGGTGCGGGCGCTGGCGGGTGTCGATCTCGGTATCAAACGCGGTGAGTTCATTGCCATCATGGGTCCGTCGGGTTCTGGCAAGTCGACGGCGATGAATATCATCGGCTGCCTCGACCGGCCATCAAGCGGCAGCTATCTTTTCTCAGGCGTCGATGCCACTGCTCTGTCGCGTGACGAACGGGCGTTGCTCAGGCGCAACTATCTGGGCTTCGTCTTTCAGGGCTTTAATTTGCTGAACCGCACAACGGCAATCGAGAATGTCGAGCTGCCACTGATCTACCGCGGCAATCCGAAGCGCGAACGGCGCGAGAAGGCGGTGCGTGCCCTGCATCTCGTGGGCCTGCAAGGCCGCGAGCATCACACGCCGGGCGAGCTCTCCGGCGGCCAGCAGCAGCGCGTGGCAATAGCCCGTGCCATCGTCACCGATCCGCTGCTGCTGCTCGCTGATGAACCGACCGGCAATCTCGATACGGCGCGCAGCCACGAGATCATGGAACTGCTCACCAGGCTCAATCAGGAAAACGCCATCACCGTGGTGATGGTGACACACGAGCCCGACATGGCGGCCTATGCGCATCGCGCCATTCGCTTCGTCGACGGCTATATCGCCAGCGACGAAACGCGGGCCGCCGCCTGATGCTGTGGGAAGCCATCAAACTCGCCTTGACCTCGATCCGCCGCAACGCGCTGCGCTCGGTGCTGACGCTGCTTGGAATCGTCATCGGCGTCGGTGCCGTCATTGCCATGGTGACGATCGGCACCGGTGCCTCGCAGAAGGTGCAGGAAAATCTCGCCAAGCTCGGCAGCAACATGCTGATCGTCAGGGCCGGGCAATCGACCTTTGGGCCCGGCAGCAACAATGACGCCCGGGCCTTTGAGGAGCGCGACGTGGCAGCTCTCAAGGCCAATCTCTCGGGCGTGCGCGGCGTGGCGCCATCGGCGCAGCGCAATGCCAAGACGGTCTATGGCGCGCTCAATTACGACACCACGGTCACAGGCACCACGTCCGATTATTTCATCGTGCAAGACTGGACGCTCAGCGAAGGCCGCGTCTTCACCGAGGGCGAAGAGCGGTCTGGAACAACCGTCTGCGTCATCGGCTCGACCATCGTCACGGAGCTGTTCGGTTCGGTTGATCCGCTGGGCCAGCGCCTGCGCATCGGCAATTTCGCCTGCGAGGTGATCGGCCTGCTCGACTCCAAGGGCCAATCAGCCTTCGGTAGCGATCAGGATTCGGTCGTGCTGCTGCCGCTTCGCACCTTTCACCGCCGCCTGGCCGGCAACACCCGCATTTCCTCCATCAATATCTCGGTGACGGAGGCCGCCGACATTCCACGCGTGCAACGCGATGCCGAGGATGTGCTGCGCGAACGCCGCCGCGTGGCGCCGGGTGAAGAAGATAATTTCACGGTGCGCGACATGACGCAGATCGCCAATACCATGGCGGCGACGACAACGATCCTCACGGGATTGCTGGGGGCGGTTGCCGCCGTGTCGCTGCTGGTTGGTGGCATCGGCATCATGAACATCATGCTGGTGTCGGTGACCGAGCGCACCCGCGAGATCGGCATCAGGTTGGCCATCGGCGCACTGGAGCGTCAGGTGCTGACGCAGTTCCTGGTCGAGTCGATCGTGCTCGCCCTGTTCGGCGGCATCATCGGCATCATCGCCGGACTGGGGATCGCCGCAGCCGCCGCAGTGCTCATGGACGTGCCGTTCAACGCCGACCCGCGCATCATCGCTCTCGCCTTCGTGGTCTCGGCCGCCATCGGCGTGGTGTTCGGCTATTTCCCCGCCAGGCGCGCCGCCAGACTTGACCCCATCGAGGCGTTGAGGAGAGAGTAGGTACTTGAAATACGGTGATATTGCCTGCAAAGTGTGATGGAACTTGGAGTTGTTTTCCCGAAAGACAATCGTGATTCGACTGGTACTTGCTTTCATCCTTGCAGTCTCTCTCAGCGGTTGGAGCCTGACCGCGGGGGCGGCAGAAGTTTCATCGACAAAGAACTTACGAGGTGGTTGCAAAATCCAATATCACAAATGGCGACATCGCGAGGGCTACAGCGCTTTTGCTTTGTCCACCAATGGTGGTTGCGGTTTCAATTGGAACGCGACCACATTGCAGCAGGCCCGGGAAATTGCACTTCGTGACTGTGCATCCATCTCGGGAGACGGAAAGTGCGTTATCATTGCCGAGAAGGATTCGGTACCGGCCTTTGAAGAAGGTCTTCGTCAATGCCACGCCGCCATCAGTAACATTGCTGTCGATACCTGCAGTCGAACACTGGACTTGAATAAGGGAAGCCCCACGCAAAGGGCATATCTTTTGAACATTCGCGGTAATGCCTATCGGGCAATCGGCAAGATTGATCTCGCACACGCTGATTATGTGGCGGCTTTCAAGACCGACTATAGATTCGGTTGGGCTTATATGAATAGCGCGGATCTCCACTATCAAAAAGGTGATCAAGAAAGAGCGGCCGCAGAAGCCTTGTTGGCGCTCTTGTTCTACCGTGAAGGAGGCGCCGATTATCGTAGACGTGCTAGGCTGATGATTGAGAGCAACACTAAGTTGAAGAAATTGCTAGGTGCCAAGCCGGACGTTACAATCTGCCTTACTGCCTTGAAGTTTGATAAATCCGGTTTCGAAGAACGCGGGGCTGGCTCGCTGAACGCTAGGGAAGCCAAGCGCCGCCTGCTGTCCTTCGAAGCCTGCCGACAGTTGCTCGGCTATCCCGCCGCCGTCAATCCCTTCGAAATCAAACCCGACAACCAGCTTTGTTCGTCAGCGGTCAGCAAGGCCGGCTCAGCGTGGGATGACAGTAGTAACGGGCGATTGGCCAGGGCGGAAGCAGAACGCCGTGATCTCTCACTCGAATCCTGTATCGCCGAAATAGCTGCAAGCGTTTCGCCCAATGCCCCTCAGAACCCCAGAGGCTGGCGCAAGCTGAGGCTATGCCACTTCGCCATGACGTCAAACGCGCTGACCTGGGACGAGTCTGCCGAGGCCAAGCCCTATCGGGACGAAGCCCTGCGCCGAAAACTGACAGCGATTGACTGCCGGAAAGCCATGGGTTTTCCGGTTGCCAACACGCCTGAGTAATTACCCCCGCTGCAATTGCTCCAGGAACTCCACCGTCGGATAGGAGTCGGCGGGCAAGCCCTTCTTGATTTGCACGTCCTTCACGGCGGCTCTGGTGGCCTTGCCCATCTTGCCGTCGACCTTGCCGACATCGTAGCCCATGCCGACGAGAATGTTCTGCAGCTCGATGATCTGCTCGTAGGAGAGCGCGTTGACCTCCGCATTGCCAGCCGAGAGCTTGCCAGCACCTGCGATGCGCGTGGCGAGATAGGCGGCCGTGCTGGAATAGACCAGTGACTCGTTCCACAACAGATAGGCCTTGGTGAAATTGTCATAGGCAAGGAAGGCCGGGCCGTCCTTGCCCATCGGCAGCAGCAGCGAGGCTGGAAGCTTGTCGGCCTTGAACTTGCCTTTCACCCCCCACTTGGCCCATTGGCTGCGCGGATGCTGGATGGCGATATCCGCCTGGTCCCAGGGCATGTCAGAGGGAACGCGCACCTCCAGCAGCCATGGCTGGTTGGCCTGCCAGCCGTGTTTCACCAGGAGGGCGGCGGAGGATGCCATGGCATCGGGGATCGAGCGCTTCAGGTTGCGGTGGCCGTCGCCATCGAAATCGATCGCCGTCTCATTGTATTCCTTGGGCAGAAACTGGGTGTGGCCGATCTCGCCCGCCCAGGCGCCGCGCATGTCGTCGAGTTCGAGATCGCCCTTTTCGTAGAGCTGAAGGGCGCCCAGCAATTGCTCGCGGAACTTGTCGGGTCGGCGGCAATCCCAGGCCAATGTCGCCAGCGATGGAATGGTGGCAAAGTCGCCCATGTTGGCGCCGAAATCGGTTTCCAGTGCCCAGAAGGCTATGATGACGGGTCCCGGCACGCCATACTGCTCCTGAACGGCATCAAAGGTCGCCTTGTGCTTTTTCAGCAGGGCAGCACCTTGCTTGATGCGGTAATCCGAGACCATGCGGCCCTGGAACTGCAGGAAGCTCTGCGAGAAAATGCCTTGCGCCCGGTCCTTCTTGATGATCGCCGGATCATACGCGACACCGTCGAGGCCTGAGAGGCCGCGCTCGCCCACCCCTTGCGCCGCAGCCTCCTTTTTGAAGGCCTTGAGAAATCCGCCGAAGCCCTTGGCCGAGTTGCCGCAGTCGGCTGCGGCTGCCGCGCCTGCCATCGCCGTCGTCAATGCCAGTACTGCCGCCCAAAGCCCGAATTTCCGCATCTTCATCTCCCGATTCATGTCAAACCCACTGAAAGCATTGCCGGTAAGTCCCGTCTTGGTCAAATTCATGGCCGGAGACTGTGGCTTCCACGGCAAGCGCGTCGTGCTTGCCTCATGGTTAAAGGATTGCTAGCCATGCGTCTTGTGCAATTCTGAGTCAAAGATGACGGTTCCTGCATCCATGAGCCCCCTCGAGACCGTAACGGTCGATGATATGCTGCTGAAGGTTGCAATTGGCGACCGGGCGGCATTCCGGGCTCTCTATGCGAAGGCGGGACCGAAGCTTTACGCCATCTGCCTTCGCATGATGCGGACGAAAGACCAGGCCGACGACGTGTATCAGGAAGCTTTTGTAAAAGTGTGGGAACGCTCGTGGCAGTTCGATCCGGCCAGGGGCGAAGGCTTGGCGTGGCTGGCGACGGTGACGCGCCATTGCGCGCTCGACCGGTTGCGCCGGGTGCCTAAGAACCATGTCACCATCGACGACACGGTCACCCACGAGATCGACATGGCCACATCGGTCGAAATGCCAGCCGATCTGGCCGATGGCCGCGGCTTGAGGCGCTGTCTTGACGCTTTGCGCGAGGATCACCGGAATGCCGTGGTTCTGGCCTATGTGAACGGCCTCACCCATGAGGAATTGGCGGCGCGCCTCGGGCGCCCGCTAGGCACCATCAAGAGCTGGGTGAAGCGCGGACTTGAGCAATTGAAGGATTGCATGGGATCATGACGGACGACGAACGCGCCAGCGCCTATGTCCTCGGCACACTCGGTTTCAGCGAGCGCGAAAGCTGCCGCCTGCGGGCCATCGAGGACCCGAGTTTCGCTGCCTTGGTCGCGGATTGGGAGAACCGCCTGGCGCCACTGGGTCTTGCTGGCGAGGCAGAGGTTCCCGATGACTTGTTCGGGGCCATCGAAGCGCGGATCGGCGCATCGGGTGCCGAACTCCCCGGCACCTTTACGCTAAGGGCCGGAAGCGGTGAGTGGACCGACGTGTCGCCCGGCCTCAAAATCAAGATCATGCACCGCGTCTCGGCGCTGAACCGCGAGACCTTCATGGCCTGGCTGCAGCCCGGGGCCGAGTATGTCGACCATGACCATGACCAGGACGAAGAAATCTACATGATCGAGGGCGACCTCATCATCGGCGACCTGGTGCTCAAAGCCGGCGATTTCCATGTCGCCAGGGCCGGCCGCCATCATCCGGTACATCGCACCAAGACCGGCTGCCTCTGCCTCATTACCCAGGCGATGTCGCCCGTCTGAATGCCTCTACTCAGTTGGTGAGGTAGACCGTCTCGCGGTCGCCGCAGCGCTTGAAGGGTGCAATCGCCTCGGTCTCGGGTTCGGGCAGCGCCAAGGGTGCGACTTCGGTGACGGACGAATGCGGAAGAACCATCGGCATGGCGTCGGGTTCAGGCAGTGCGAGTTCGGGTGTTGTTGTCATCACGGCCTCTTCGGCCAGCGCCGGACCAGCCAGAAGTGCGGCAAGGCCTGCGGCAATCATCAGACTCTTCATCGTGGCGTTCTCCCTGTTCTGAATGCTTAACGGAAGGTTAACGCAATTGCTAAAATGAAGCAGCAAAAAATCACGTCATGGTTGACAGCGCCGCCACCAGACGCGCGGTACGCGGGTCGTCATGCACGGCGGAACGCCCGGCCAGCACGGCAGAGGATTTGAGGATCACGCCGTCATCAAGTATTTTCAAATGGTTGGCAGCCAGCGTGGCGCCGCTGGTGGTGATATCGACGATGATCTCGGCAATGCCCGCCGCCGGCGCTCCTTCGGTGGCGCCCAGGCTTTCGACGATGCGATAGCCGGTGACACCCTTGTCGCCAAAGAACCGCCTTGTGAGGTTGTGGTATTTGGTGGCGACCCGCAGCCGCCGTCCGTGGCGCGCATAAAACGTCTCGGCGATCTCGTCGAGGTCGGTCATCGTGGCGACATCGAGCCAGCACTCCGGCACCGCCACCACCACATCGGCCGGGCCAAAGCCAAGCTTCACCAGCACATCAACCAGACCACTCTCGGGCGGAATTTTCTCGTGCAGCAGATCCTGCCCGGTGACACCGAGATCAACCTTGCCGTCGCGCAGGTTCTGGGCAATCTCGGAGGCCGAGAGGAACGCCACCTCGACTCCATCGAGGCCTTTCAGCCGCCCGCGATAACCCCGCTCGGCGCCGAGGCGCTCGATACTGAAACCGGCCTTGGCCAGGCATTCAGCGGTGGCCTCCATGAGGCGGCCCTTGGAGGGAATGGCGAGAATGATGGTGCTCATCCCAGCACCGCCTTCAAACGGTCGGTGTGGATGGCGCAGCCAACGGCTGGCACCGGCACGGGCGATCCCATGTCGGACAATAGATTATCATAACGCCCGCCACCCGCCACGGCGACGGGACCAGAGGCCGTGTCAACTTCGATCTGAAATGTGAAGCCGGTATAATATTCGAGTTCCCGGCCAAAGCCCGCCGCGAAGGTGAAGCGGCGCGGATTGAGGCCAAGCTCTTCCATCTCGAACAGCCGCTTCGCATAGGTCTGGCGGGCAGCGGCAAACAGGTTTCCCCCGCCGATCTTCGCCAGATCGGCATCAATCGCCGTGGCCTCGCCCGCCACACTCAAATAGGCATTGAGGAGGTCGGCTTTTGCAGACTCAAGCGGCACTTCGCGGCGGTCGGCGGCCTTGTCCGCCAGGCGCTCAGCGATTTCAGCGATGTCACGCCCACCGACGAGCGGCAGTTTGCGGCTCTCGATCTCAGCCTCGGCAAGTGTTGCCGCGTTGCCGTCCTTCACGCGGTCGATGAGAGCGGAAATCGAACTGCGGCGGGCGGCACGTTCGGCACAAAATTGCTCAAGCAATTCGCGGAAGGCATGCGGCCGCCAGAAGTGGTGCTGCAGGCGCTTGCGCCAGCGCTCCGGCATGGCGGTGTCGGCCAACAGTGCGGAAAACAATCCGAGATCACCGAAGGTGACGCGGAACTTCGCCAGTCCGGCTGCCTCCAGCGCGCTGATCGTCAGTTTCAGAACCCGCGCCTCGGCGGCGATCCCTGCGGCAGCGCCAAACCATTCGAGTCCGGCTTGGGTGAATTCCTGCGGGCTCAGCAACTCGTCGGGAAAGCGGAAGGCTGGCCCTAAGTAACAATAGCGCTGCTCGGCCGCCGGATCGCCCGCATGGCTGAGGTGATAGCGGCAGGCGGGCACGGTCAAGTCGGGCCGCAGGCACATCTCGGCGCCCGATGGATCGGTGAACACAAAGGTCCGTGCACGGATGTCTTCGCCCGAGCGCTCGAGGAAGATGTCAGCGGGCTGGATGATGTCAGGTGCTATGTGATCAAATCCGGCACGCTCGAACACCGCCATGACGGCGGCGTTCTGGTGCCCGAGGGCCTCGCGTTCCTGTCTCGACTTGCCCGCCACGGGTTTCACCCCCACCCGCCGCGCTTCGCGCGTCGACCTCCCACGCAAGCGGGAGAGGTAAGAAAGATGCTTGCCGCAGCGATCCCGGATCGAGGCTACGAAAACTCGCCTATTGCCGGCCGAGCTGCGTCGCCTTCGCGACCCGATCGAATGTTTCCAGCGACAGTATGGCGTCGGCGAACTGGTCGGCACGGCTGTTCAGCACCGGGCGGGCGAGCGTCAGAAACTTCTGCTGCATCGCATGCGCATCCGGAAACG
>JANLTS010000222.1:0-10462 GCA_031363045.1 Hyphomicrobiales bacterium | reverse complement strand
GCAGGCCCTGGAAGGCGATGCGCTCCCTCGCCATGTCGAGCCAATTGTGGAGGTGTGGATCGTCAGGAATGAGTTCCTTCACCCGCTGGTCGGTCTTGTAGATGTCTTGCGGGTTGCCGGAGAGTGCGGCCCAGCGGAAGGGGCCAATGCCGCGGCAGAACAGTGGGCGGACATAGGCGGGAACGAAACCGGGAAATTCAAAGGCGCCTTTGAGTCCCATTTCCAGCGCCATTTGGCGGATGTTGTTGCCATAGTCGAGGGTGGGCACGCCCTGATGCCAATAGTCGAGCATGGCCTGCACATGGACTTTCATCGAGGCCATGCTGGCCGCCTTCACGGCTTGTGGGTTCGAGACGCGCTTGTCTTCCCATTCGGCTAAAGACCAGCCGGCGGGGAGATAGCCGTTGATCGGATCATGCGCCGAGGTCTGGTCGGTGACGGCATCGGGACGGATGCCGCGTTTGACGAATTCGGGGAGCAGTTCGGCGGCATTGCCGAGAAGGCCGACCGAAATTGGCTTTCCGGCCCTGTGCGAACGGTCGATGATTTCGAGGGCCTCGTCGATGGTCGAGGCCTTGGTATCGACGTAGCGGGTGCGCAGGCGGAAATCGATGCGGCTTGGCTGGCATTCAATCGCAATCATCGAGGCGCCGGCCATGGTGGCGGCCAAGGGTTGCGCGCCGCCCATTCCCCCTAAGCCGGCGGTCAAGAACCACTTGCCTTTCAGGTTGCCGCCATAGTGCTTGCGGCCCAGTTCGGCGAAGGTTTCGTAGGTGCCCTGCACGATGCCTTGCGTGCCGATATAGATCCACGAACCGGCCGTCATCTGGCCGTACATCATCAGGCCCTTCTTATCGAGTTCGTTGAAATGGTCCCAGGTGCCCCAGTGCGGCACGAGGTTGGAATTGGCGATCAACACGCGCGGCGCATCTTTGTGGGTGCGGAAAATGCCAACGGGTTTGCCGGACTGTACCAGCAAGGTTTCATCGTCTTCCAACGAACGCAAGCTGGCGACAATGCGGTCATAGGCTTCCCAGTTGCGCGCCGCGCGGCCGATGCCGCCATAGACGACGAGTTCCTCGGGGCGCTCGGCGACGTCCGGATCGAGATTGTTCATCAGCATGCGGAGCGGCGCTTCGGTCGACCAGGATTTGGCGCTGAGGGTCGTTCCGGTGGCGGCGCGGATGACGCGGGAATTGTCGCGGCGGGTGTTCATCGTTGAAGCTCCTATTGAGAGATGCTGCCGTTGGCGCTGGTGCGGTAGCGGCTGTAGAGGGCGTAGCGGCTGGCGGGATAGGTCAGCGTCACGGCAGTGACGACGCGGGCCTGGCTCCACGAACGGCGACGAAGCACAAGGCAGGGTTCGAGTGCCGCGATGCCGAGATGACGCTGCTGATCATAAGTTGGGAGCGAGGCTTCGACCGTGTGTTCGAGTTCATCGACGGGAGCGAGGCTGAGAAGATAGGCGGTGGGAGTCTGTTGCGTGAAATCCTGCTCCAAGAAATTCGGAGCCACATTGGCGCTGACATAGCGGTCTTCCAATTGCACCGGCACGCCGTTCTCCTCGTGGACGATGACGATGTGGAAAAGGCGGTCCGACAGCGTGCCTTCGAATTCTTCGGCCAGCGCCGGGTTGGCTTCGATCTCGGATTTGGCGAGGATGCGGGCAGAATAGCGGTGGCCGCGCTGGGTGATTTCCTCGGCGATATTGCGGAGTTCCATCAGGCTGGAGCGGGCGGGCTGTTCCTTCACGAAGGTGCCGACGCCGGGCAGGCGCGACAGGAAGCCTTCCGCCGTCAATTCGCGCAAGGCCCGGTTGGCGGTCATGCGGCTGATGCCGAAGCTTTCCACCAGTTCGTTCTCGGAGGGCACGCGCGCCCCCGGCTCCCAGGCGCCGGAGCGGATGTTGCCGAGGATGTGGTCTTTCACCTTGGCGTAGAGCGGTTGGGGCTCGGTCATGGTTGGGATCTCGGATGTGGGAAGAGGCCCTCATCCCCCTGCCGGGACCTTCTCCCATGGCTTTGCCACGGGAGAAGGCGCGTTTGGTTGGGCCTTCTCCCGTTCGTAGAATGGGAGAAGGTGCCCGAAGGGCGGATGAGGGCCACTTGAATGCTCACAGCGCGCCCCGCACGAGTTGGCCGTTGCGGATGACGGCGGCCAGCGGGTTGTAGCCGATGGGGTAGCAGAGATCGCCGGGACGTTCGGCATCCCATATGGCGAGATCGGCCTTCTGGCCGATGGCGATGGTGCCGCGATCGTGCAAGCCCAGCGCCCGGGCGGCATTCACCGTAACGCCGATCAGCGCTTCTTCCGGCCTGAGGCCAAAGAGCACGCAGGCCATGTTCATTGTCGTGAGCAAGGAATGGATGGGGGATGAGCCGGGGTTCAGGTCGGTGGCGATGGCAATCGGCACTTTGGCGCGGCGGAGCGCGGCCAGTGGCGGCTGCTGCTTTTCCTTAAGGTAATAGAAAGCGCCGGGCAGCAGCACGGCTGTGGTGCCGGACTTGGCGATGGCCGCCACGCCCTCGTCATCGAGATATTCGATGTGGTCGACCGACAGGGCGTTGAAGGCGGCGGCCATTTTGGCGCCGCCGAGGTTCGACAATTGCTCGGCATGGAGCTTGACGGGGAGATTGTAACCCCTGGCCGTGTTGAAGACGCGGGCGGTCTCCTCGACTGTGAAGGCGATTTTCTCGCAGAAGGCATCGACGGCATCGGCGAGCTTCTGGGCGGCGACGGCGGGGATTGCCTCTTCGCAGACGAGTTTCAGATAAGCCTCGCGGTTGTCCTGGAATTCTGGCGGCAAGGCATGGGCGCCGAGGTAGCTGGTGACGACATCGACAGGACGGAGTTTTCCCAGTTCGCGGGCGACCCGCAGCATTTTCAGTTCAGTATGGACGTCGAGGCCGTAACCGGACTTGATTTCGATCGTTGTGATGCCTTCGGCCAGCAAGGTATCGAGCCGCTTCAATGCTGCGGCAATCAGCTGGCCGTCCGACTGGGTGCGGGTGGCGCGGACGGTCGCGGCGATGCCGCCGCCGTTCCGGGCGATATCGGCATAGGCGATGCCCTCGAGGCGCATCTCGAACTCATTGGCGCGGTTGCCGCCATAGACCAGATGCGTGTGACAATCGACGAGGCCCGGGGTGACCAACCGGCCCTGGCAATTATGGGGGTGCGGTGTTGAGGGCGCCTCTGCCTTCGCGCCGACCCAGGCGATCTTGCCGTGTTCGATCAGGATGGCGGCATCCTCGATGAGGCCGTAGCCGTGCTGCATGGTGGCAGCTTTCAGATTGGTCAGGAGCATACGTCAGATTCCACTTGTATAAGGTTGTATATACAGTATAGTTGCGAGTATGGAAAGCGGGAAATTTCATTTCGCCTCGGCCCTCACCGGCGACGGTTGGCGCGACGATGTCACGGTAGAGGTGAATGCCTCCGGGGTGATCGCTTCAGTGGCGTCCGACGCTAAAGAGGGTAATCATATCAAGGGGATCGCGCTTCCGGCGGTGCCCAATGTGCATTCCCATGCGCACCAGCGGCTCATGCTGGGGCTGGCGGAGCGAGCCGGACCCGGTGCTGACAGCTTCTGGACGTGGCGCGAGGTGATGTATGGTTTTGCCCTCAGGCTCAGCCCGGAAGACCTCGAGGCGGTGGCGACACAGCTTTATGTCGAAATGCTGAAATCCGGCTTCTCGGTGGTGGGCGAATTCCAGTACCTGCATCACCAGCCGGACGGCAGCCCCTATGCCGATCCCGCCGAAATGAGCCTGCGCTGCATGGCGGCGGCCGAACAGGCGGGGATCGCTATCACGCTACTGCCAACGCTTTATGCCTATGGCGGTTTCGGGGGGCAGGCACCGGTTGCCGGGCAACGCCGCTTCATCAATGGCGTCGAGCGGTTTCTGGCGATCTATGAGCGGTTGCAGGCGCAAGCAAAGGGACATGATCTCCGCCGCGTTGGCATCTCGCCGCATTCGCTACGGGCGGTGACGCCGGACTTGCTGCGCGCGGTGATCGGCGGCCTCGATGAGGCCTCGCCCATCCACATTCATGTGGCCGAGCAAACCAAAGAGGTTGACGACTGTATCGCCTTTTCCGGACAGCGGCCGGTGGAGATGCTGATGCAGCAGTTTGAGTTGTCGCCGCGCTGGACGGCGATCCATGCCACCCACATGACTGGGGAAGAGACGGCAGGGCTGGCAAATTCCGGTGCCATCGCCGGCCTGTGCCCGACGACCGAGGCCAATCTCGGCGATGGCATCTTTCCGGCGGTGGACTATCTCAAAGACCACGGTAGCATTGCCATAGGCTCGGACAGCCAAATCAGCGTGTCGCCCGCCGAAGACCTTCGAATGCTGGAATATTCGCAGCGCCTGCGTGACCGCACCCGCAATGCGTTGGCCGCCGGGCCTGGCCTATCGACCGGGCGCACTCTGTTTGATGCTGTCTGCCGTGGTGGCGCGCAGTCCATGGCGCAGCCGGTGGGGGCGATTGCGGTGGGCCGACGCGCTGACATCATGGTGCTGGATGCGGAGCACCCTTCGCTCATCGGGCGACGCCAAGACGCGGCACTCGACACCTGGATTTTTTCCGGCGGAAACTCTTGCGTCAAGGATGTGATCGTTGGCGGCCGCCATGTGGTCAAGGACCGTCATCACGTACACGAAGACATCATCGCGCGGAATTTCCGCGCCGCTCTCGGGAGGCTAGCAACATGATCCGCATTGGCGACCAGGCCATCGACCTCAACGATGTTCGTGCCGCATTGGCAGGGCCGGTGACGGTTGAACTTTCGGCCAAGGCGCGGGGGCTCATCACCCGCAGTGCGGCGACCGTGGCGCGGTTGTTGCAAACCGGTGATGCGATCTACGGTGTCAACACCGGGTTTGGCAAGCTGGCCAAGACGCGCATCGCCGCGAAGGACTTGAACGCGTTGCAAATCAATATCGTGCGTTCGCATGCGGCAGGTGTTGGCGCGGCGCTCGATCCCGCCATCGTTCGCCTCATCATGCTGATGAAGCTCAATGCATTGGCGCAAGGCGCATCGGGCATTTCATTGGCGACGATGGAGACGCTTGCCGCACTCATCAATGCCGATGTGCTGCCGGTGGTTCCGGGGCAGGGCTCGGTCGGCGCATCGGGCGATCTGGCACCGTTGGCGCATATGAGTCTGGTGCTCATTGGCGAGGGCGAGGCGATGGTGAAGGGTGCCCGCGTCTCAGGTGCAAAGGCGCTTGAAGCTGCCGGCGTTCAGCCGCTGGCGCTAGGGCCGAAGGAAGGCCTGGCGCTGCTCAATGGCACGCAGGTTTCAACCGCATTGGCACTGGCTGGATTGATGGCGGCGGAACGCAATGCGCAAGCCGCGGTGCTGGCGGGCGCCATGTCGGTTGATGCGGTGATGGGTTCCGACACGCCGTTCGATCCACGCATCCATGCGCTGCGTCCGCATCCCGGCCAGCAATTGGCGGCCTCGCATTACCGCCGGCTGCTCTCAGGCAGCGTCATCCGCGCCTCTCACTTGAAAGACGACGACCGGGTGCAGGATCCCTATTCTTTCCGCTGCCAGCCGCAAGTCATGGGCGCCTGTCTCGATCTGCTGGCCAATGCGGCGCGGACACTGACCATCGAGTCGAATGCGGTGTCCGATAATCCGCTGGTGTTTGCCGAGGATGGTGCCGTGCTCTCGGGCGGAAATTTCCACGCGGAACCGGTGGCCTTCGCCGCTGACATCATCGCCATGGCGGTGGCGGAAATCGGCTCATTGTCGGAGCGGCGGATCGCGGCGCGGATCGATACGTCGATTTCACTGCTGCCGCGATTTCTGATTCGCAATCCGGGGCTCAATTCCGGCTTCATGATTCCGCAATGCACGGCGGCAGCCCTGATGAGCGAGAACAAGCAGATGTCGCATCCGGCGTCAGTTGACTCGGCACCAACCTCCGCCAATCAGGAAGACCATGTGTCGATGGCAACGCATGGCGCGAGACGGTTACTGCCGATGAATGCCAATCTGTCGCGCATCATTGCTATCGAATTGATGGCAGCGGCCGAGGGCATCGACTTCCGGCGGCCGCTTACCTCATCGGCACTGCTCGAAGACGCGCATGCACTGGTGCGTTCAAAGGCGGCGAAGCGCGACGAGGACCGCGAGTTCTCAACCGACACCGAGGCCGTGGCGGTATTGATCGAGAGGGGATATTTCGCGCCCTTCGTGCCGGCACTTCTCAGCGATCTCGGTTGCCGCTAGACTTTGCGCCATGACACTCTTCGATCTCTCGGGCCGCGTCGCGGTCATCACCGGAACCAGCCGTGGCATCGGCCGCGAGCTGGCGCTTGGATTTGCCGAAGCCGGCGCCATCGTGGTGGGCTGCGCACGAAGTTATGAGCGTGCAGAGGCAACGGCTGCTGAACTGCGCGCCCAAGGCCATGACACTCTCCCCGTTCTGGCCGATGTCGCAACTTCCGAGGGCGCCGAGGCGCTGATCCAGGCGGCGGTTCGGCGTTATGGCAAGCTCGACATTCTGGTGTGCAATGCCGGAGTGAATGTCAAGAAGAAGGCGATCGATGTCACGCCTTCGGAATTCGATAAGGTGATCGGCGGTAACCTGCGGGCCTATTTCCTTTGCGCGCAAGCCGCGGCAAGGCAATTCATGCGCCAAGGCACCAAGGGTGCCATCGTTATGAATTCGTCCAATGCCTCGGTCGCGGCCTTCGATGAACTGACGCCCTATTGCGCGGCGAAGGGCGGCATCGACATGCTGGTCAGGGGACTTGCCGCCGAATGGGGACCAAGCGGGATCCGCGTCAATGCTTTCAATCCGGGCTACACCAACCATTCGATGACGGGCGAAGGCCAGGCCTATCTTGCACAGTCTGCCCAAGACATCATCGCCCGCACGCCGCTGCGGCGCATGGCCGGGATGAAGGAGATGGTAGGACCCGCAGTGTTCCTCGCGTCCGACGCCGCGAGCTTTGTCACCGGCACAATCTTGCTGGCGGATGGTGGCTGGTGCGCGCTTTGACAGTCGACCATCCGTGGGTAGCGCTTGAACAGGCGGCGAGGACATGGCCAGACGCCGAGGCGCTGGTGTTTCCGCATCAGCAGGCGCGGCTGAGTTTCAAGTCTTACCATGACGATTCCCTGGCGCTGGCGGGAGCGCTTGCCGTGCGCGGGCTGAAGGCTGGCGATCATATTGCGCTCTTGGCCGAGAACCGGGCGGAATGGGCGGTGGTGCAAATGGCTTGCGCTGTGATGGCGGCGGTCTTTGTGCCGCTCAACACGCATTACCGCAAGGATGATCTGGCCTATGCGCTGAAGCAATCGGATGCGCGCGTGCTGATCTGCTCGACATCCTACCGCTCCAATCCCTATCTCGAGACCATCACTGTATTGCGGTCCGAACTGCCGCTGCTCGATCATGTGTTCACGCTCGAGGGCGATTATCTTGCGCTGATTGGCGAGGGCCGGGTCTTCACGCCGGTCGAGTGCGATCCCGATGCTATCGCGGCTTTGCTCTATACTTCTGGCACGACCGGATTTCCCAAGGGTGCCTTGCTATCGCACCGGGCGATGATGATGGTGGCGCGGGGATCAGCGGAACGGCTGGGATTGCAAGCCGATGACCGCTGGACGTCGATCATTCCACTGTTCCATTGCGCCGGATGCATTCTCAACCTGCTGGGCGCTGTGCAGAAGGGTGCCGCTTACGTGGGTGTGCCGAGCTTCGACGCCGAAGGCATGTTCCGCATCATCGAGGATGAAGCTTGCACGTTTCTCTCCGGCGTTCCCACCTCCTATCTCGCCATGCTCGATCATCCGGCGCGTCCGAACTACGATCTCACTTCGCTTCGCGCCGGAACCTGTGGCGGTGCGGATTGCAATCCGGATGTGCTGCGACGCTGTGCCGAGGAGTTTCCCATGCCTGGTCTGTCGCAGGTTTATGGTCAGACGGAAGGGGCAACGCTGTTTGTTTGTCCCTATGCAGACGATCCATTGCGGTGGGAGACGGCGGGAACGGCACTTCCCGGCTATGAATTGCGCATTGCTGAACCAGAGACGCCTGACCTTTGCACACCCGGCACCATCGGCGAGATCCAGGCACGCGGCGCCATGGTGATGGCGGGCTACTACAAGCGGCCGGAGGACACGGCGGAGACGATCATCGAAGGTGGTTGGCTGCGCACCGGCGACTTGGGTTTTCTCACCGCTGACGGTCATCTGGTGATCGCCGGTGGACGCTTGCGCGACATGATTATTCGCGGCGGAGAGAATATCTATCCTGCCGAGATCGAGAATGTGTTGCAGACCCATGAGGCGGTGGCCGCTGTGGCGGTGTTCGGCGTGCCGGACACTTACTATGGCGAGATCGTCGTGGCGGCGGTGAGGCTCAAGGCAGCCGTGAGTGCCGCTGTGTTGCAGCAACATTGCGCCAACAGCATTGCCAAGTTCAAGATGCCAGCGGTAATTTTCAGGGTTGAAGGTTTTCCGCTGACACCGTCGGGAAAGATCCGCAAGGTCGAGCTGAGGCAATGGGCGGCGGAAAACCTGCTGGAGACTTTGCCATGAGCCTGACCTTGTGGTTCGACGTGCATTCACCCTGGGTCTATCTGGCGGCGCAACGCGCTGCTGAACTGGCGCGCAAGTATCGGCTGGAACTTGCCTGGCGGCCATTGCATCTGCCGCGATTGCTCGACGAGATCGACGGCGTCAAACCGCTTGAAGCGACACCGGCGCGCGTCGCGTGGTTCCGGCAGGACATTCTCGACTGGGCGGAACAGCAGAAGATGCCGCTGCGCTATCACCCGCACTATCCGCTGCGCAATTCGCGGGCGCTCAGAGCTTGCTTGCTGGCCGCCGACGAGGGCAAGGCGGAAGCGTTCGTGTTGCGCGTTCTGAACGGCTATTGGGCCGAACAATCCGACATTAGCGATCTTGATCAGTTGGCGCGCTGGGGCGAGGCGGTGGGGCTCGATGGCCAAGCGGTGCGTGATGCGGCGGTGAGCGATGTCTTCAAGGATCGCCTGGAGGCCAACACGCAAACAGCAATCGCGCGCGGCGTGTTCGGGGTTCCGACTGTCGATACTGGATCAAAATTGTATTTCGGCAATGACCGGCTGGATCTGCTCGACCGGCATCTGTCAACGAAGCGCGGATAGACTCAGGCGGCCGACTGCTCGCCTTCGTTATCTGGCGCTTCATTGACGAAGACCACGAAGCGATTGCGCCCGGCGCTCTTGGCCGCATAAAGGGCCTTGTCAGCTTCGCGCAGCAAGATGACCGATTGCTTTGGGCCGGCCGGCCGCGATGCGATGCCGATACTGCAGGCGATCTTCAGGGCTTTCGAGGCGTGAATGACAGGTGGCTGCATGGCGGCGATGATCGCGGTGGCGGTCGTGCCGGCGCGGGCGGAAACTCCCGAAAGCAGGATGCCGAACTCATCGCCACCAAGCCGGGCCAGTGTCACGTCATGCCCGGCGCTTACCCGCAACCGGCCTGCAACATCGCGCAACACGTGGTCGCCGGCCTCATGGCCATAGACGTCGTTGATCTTCTTGAAGCTGTCGAGATCGATGAGCAGCAGATGGACTTCAGCAGGCCAGTGTCCCTCGTCGATGGCGCGCATTCGGTCGTCGAAGTGCCGCCGGTTGTACAGCCCCGTCAGCGGATCCATGGTGGCAAGGACGCGGATTTCGGCCTCGCGCTGCTGCAACTCGGTGTAGAGCCGCTCACCCTTGCGAAGTTGCCAGAGCAGAGCGATGAAACCGCAGAGACCGACGATGACGAGAATCCACTGAACGCGTTCAAGGCTGCGCAATGCACTGCGCTGCATGACGGCCAGATCAGCGGACGTTTGATAGAGCTCGCGGTAGGACTCCTGGTTCATTTTGGTCATGGCCGGTGCCGACGCCTGCATCGTCATTTCGATGCTGGCAAGTGCTACGGCATCGTGACGGGTCAAAGACTGCACAATCGGATCGATGTCCTTCAGTCCTTTTGCGAGCCTGGCGAGTTCCGGCTGGAACTTCTTGATCGTCACGATCCGCGCGTCGAGTTCGCGCGTCGCGGCGGTGTTCACCCGCGCCCAAAGAAGGTCAAAAGACATTTTGACGGCATCGAGAGCCGTTGCCGCATCACCGCGGACATAGGCTTCGGCATCGTGGCGGAACTGGAGCATCTCCTTCTCCAGCCGCGAAGCTTCCGCCAGCTGAACCGCAAAGTAAGACGTATCGGTCGTCAATTCCCGAATATTGCGCAAGTCTTCCTTGGTCAACGCATAGAGAGCGAAGACAGCAAGAATGAAAGCAACAAATGTCAGGCGCTGGAACATTGACCTCAGTCGATTTCAATCGTCTTGATCTGCCACACGGCGCGCGACTCGTAGACTGTGTCATTTAGTTCAGGATGTTGGCTGGCGGGATAAATCAGCCAGGCAGGCCCATGATCACGAACAGACAGTGG
>JANLTS010000676.1:0-5730 GCA_031363045.1 Hyphomicrobiales bacterium | reverse complement strand
CGCCGGTTCCCGTCAGGTCCGGAAAGCTGCGCGAGCCAGGCAAAAGCGGCGCCATGTCGACCAGCGCCCGGAAAGCCAAATCTGAACGCACTGACATGACGGGCTCCGCCTGGTTTTCCCTGTCACGCGGCCGCAAAGATGGAGCCGACCCGAGATGGCTTCTGCCGCTGATCTGCAAGGCAGGTGGCATCACGCGCGACGATGTCGGTTCGATCAAGATTTTCGACAACGAGACGCGCTTCGAGATCGCCGCCAGCAAGTCAGCCGAATATGCCGGGAAGATCGCGCGGGACGGTAGCGGCGAGGCCAACGCAACGATTACACCCTCAACGCAAATGCAGCAGGAACCGTGGACTCCAACACTCGCCCCGAAAGCTGGTGGCAAGCCGAAGTACAAAGTGCGCTCGGACAAGGGTGAGAAGCTCGAGACCGGACAAGCCGGTGACGTTCGTCAGGCGTTTGCCGGAACGCCACCGCTGTCGGAAGCTGTCTGGGACAAGGGCAAACACAAGGGTAAGCACAAATCCAAAGCCAAACAGAAGTTTGAACTCCGCGCCAAGGAGGCCAAGGGGAAGAAGCCTGCGGTCACGCCGGGAGGCGGGGCCAAGACCTGAGCAAAGCATGGAGACAGTCTGATGTTGCGTATCGGATGCCAGACTTACACCTGGGAAATGCTGGGCCCGGCATGGCGGGGCACTGCCGATGACTTGCTGACCGCCATTGGCGGGGCCGGTTATGCGGGTATTGAGATCACTGACCGGATGATCGGCAACTATGCGGAGCGACCGGAAGCCTTCGCCTCGGCTCTCAAAGCGCACGGGCTTGATCTCATCGCCTTCGCCTGGGCAAGCGCCAGCGGCTTCACCGAGCCGGATGCCTTCAACAGTGATCTTGCCGCCGCCGGGAAAGTGCTGGATTTTGTGGCGCGATTTCCGGGCGCCACCTTGTCGCTCGGCAGTGCCACGGTAATGACGCCCGGACCACGCGATGAAAAATTCGCCGCCGCCGCCAAGATTTACAACGTGGTTGGCGAACGCGGACAGCGCATGGGTGTGCCGGTGGCCTTCCATCCGAGTTCGCATCACAACACACTGCTCGGCAATCGAACCGACTACGACGCGATCATGGCGCTGACCGATCCGGCGCTCGTCGGCTGGGTGCCCGATACCGGTCATATCCTGCGTGGTCGGATGGATATTATCGACACGCTGCGCACCCATCTTGGCCGCGTACGATATCTGCACCTGAAGGATGTCGATGCAAATGGCCGTTGGCAGATGCTGGGCGAGGGCATTTGCACGACCGCACAGGTGGTCGAGCTGGTCAGGACAGCGCCAGACTTCACAGGCTGGTTGGTGCTGGAAGAGGAGTCGGATGCCGCCGCCGCCGGTCCAGCCGAAGCGGTGCGGCGCAACCGCCAGACCCTGACGGCGCTGTTGACCTGACGATGGTCATTTCTCATTGCGAAAAAATTGAACCGGAACCCCGCAATTCTTATCTTCCGGGTCACAATATGATGGTATGTCGCGTGCACCGCAGAATCTGGCCGCGGTCTTGTCGATGCCGCTTTGCCAGGTTGACAGTTACAGATTGAGCCCGCGTGGGTGCAAAACCTCCCGCAGGCAGAAGGATATCCCTGGAACATTCCTCAACGACCGTTTCGGCCCCGGCAGCTTGGCTGCCACTGCTTGCAGCCTACCGCCAAGCCGATAACCGCCGCGCCATTCTCGAAGTCGCCGCCACCGCTGTTCCGTTTGCCGCTCTTTGGGTACTGATGGCCTGGCTCAGTTCCATCAGCCTATGGCTAACGCTGCTGCTGGCCATCCCAACTGGCGGCTTCATGGTGCGGCTGTTCATGATCCAGCATGATTGCGGTCACGGGGCCATGTTCACCTCGCGCCGTGCCAATGACTGGGTGGGCCGGGTCATCGGCGTGCTGACCTTCACACCCTATGATTTCTGGCGTCATTCGCATGCGCTGCATCACGCCAGTTCGGGCAATCTCGACCGGCGTGGCTTCGGTGACATCGACACGCTGACAACCGAGGAATACCAGGCCCGCAGCCCCATGGGGAAACTGCGCTACCGCATTTACCGGCACCCCATCGTCATGTTCGGTATCGGCCCCGCCTACCTGTTCATTTTGCAGCATCGGTTGCCGGTCGGCGCCATGGGCCCGCGCATCATGCCATGGCTCAGTACCATGCTGACCAACGCGGCGATTCTGGCACTCATTGCGGGATTGGTGTGGATGCTCGGGTTCGGCGGCCTGCTGGCAGTGCAGTTGCCTATCGTGCTGATCGGCGCGTCAATCGGCGTCTGGCTGTTCTATGTTCAGCACCAGTTCGAGCGGACGTCGTGGGAACACGATCCCCAATGGACTCATGCCAATGCGTCACTCCACGGCAGTTCCTTCTACGATCTGCCACGCCCGTTGATGTGGATCACCGGCAACATCGGAATCCATCACCTACATCATCTTTGCAGCCGCATCCCGTTCTACCGTTTGCCGGAAGTTCTGCGCGATTTTCCCGAATTACGCCAGATCGGCCGGGTGACGCTTTGGCAGAGTCTCAAATGTGTCAGGCTGGCGCTGTGGGACGAGCGGCAAAAGCAGATGGTGCCCTTCGCCTGAGACGCTATTTGGCGGAGCGCTCGATCGACTTGATGGCGCCACGGCTGTTGCCGGAGAATTCCGATACCTTGCGGTCCTGATCCATGATGGCGGTGCGGGCGTGGGCTTCGCCCATATCCTCGATTTCAGCAGCTAAGACCTTGCGGCGCGAGCTTCTGGTGCCGTCCTCATAGATCACGTCGAAGAACAGGAAGCCTTCGGCGATCTTCGGTTTCTTCTTGGCCATTACTTCTGTTCCTTGTCCGGCGACCGAGCAGCGCTCGCGTCCTGGTTGCTTTCGGGCGGGCGTTCGTTCTTGCGCTGTGCCGCCTTGTCTTCGCGCTTCTGCTGTTTGTCCAAGGCCTTCTGGGCCTTGCTGCGCGACCGGTTGTTGCGTTCCTGATTGTAATTCGGCGGAAATGCCATCCTTCTGTCTCCATTGCGTGAGTACGCAGCCCGATTGGTGGTGTCAGGCTTCCATGAACCCCCGCATAGAGCGGCGGCGCGGAAAAGTCCCGCTGAATATTGCGAACTGGCTAAACGATGAAAATGTCTGCCGCTGCCAACCCTGGCGCACCCTCAAGCGTGGCAATGAGAACGGCGTCGGAGCCGTTGCCCGAGCCATCGGCATCGAAAAACAGCCTGCCGTTGTCGGTATCGTAGATGAACCGGATGGTGATCGAGGCCGCAGAGGCCGAGCTTGAGGCCTGGAAGCGGACGGCGTTGAGTGTCCCGGTATCAGTGCCGTTCTGGGCGAGGCCTGGGCCGACGTCGGCCAAGTCGAAGGCGAGGGAGTCGCTTGCCGCGTCGAAATCAGTGATGCTGTCACCGCCTTCATCGAGGTCCTTGTAGGCGAAAGTGTCGAGGCCGCCGCCGCCGGTCAGCGTGTCGCTGCCTTCGCCACCGACGATCCGGTCAATGCCGCCGCGGCCGCGCAGGATGTCGTTGCCGCCCGCGCCTTCGAGCACATTGGCGGCACTGTCGCCGGTCAATTGGTCATCACCACTGTCCGAGCCGCGAATGCCCTCGATCGAGATCAGCGTATCAGCCGCCACTTGGTTGGATGCAGTCAGCGAGCCATCGAGCGACAGCACGATATCGGCATCGAAGCCTTCGTAGGACACGATGTCGAGGCCATTGCCACCATCGATGGTATCGGCACCGCCTTCGCCCTCCAGCCGGTCGTTGCCGCCAAGGCCAAGGAGTGTGTCCGCACCGGCGCGGCCATTCAGATAGTCATTGCCATTGCCGCCGGTCATTTCATTGGCGAACTGGTTGCCGCTACCAAAGAAGTTGCCGGAACCGGTGTAGATCAGGTTCTCAATTCTGCCTGCAGTGCGGACATCGAGCGAGAAAGCTGTGGCCGTCGATTCGACAGTATCGATGCCGTTGGCATCCTCATCGCTCTCGTCGATGAAGTCGAGCGATGTGTCCACCCGGTAGGTGTCGTTGCCAAGTCCGGCCATCAGAATGTCGTTGCCGCCGCCGCCGTCGAGAATGTCATCTCCCGACGTTTTCGGGCGCGCTCTGAGAAATTGATGGCCTCCTGTACTGATCAGGTTGGCCTTGCCGTTGCCGGTGAGAAAAGCGCCTTGTCCCTCAATCGAGAACGAATACAGCAGCGCCTCCACATTGGGCTTAGAGGCGAGTGAGTAGGCTATGATGTCATCAAGATATATGGTGTCGGCACCGGAACCGCTCTCGGTCACGATGTCATTGACGTCATCGACGATGTATTTGTCGTTGCCATTGCCGCCGATCAGATGGTCGGCACCGCCGTCTTCACCCCACAGGATATCGTTGCCGTCGCCGCCGTTGAGGATATTGTTGTTCTCATCGCCCACGATCGTATCGTTGCCGGTGCTGCCGACGATATTCTCAATGCCGTTCATCTGGTCGTTGACCAAACCTACGAGGTCCTCTCCTATGAAGTGCTCGAGAGCGGCAATGCCACTGTTGATTGACACGTAAAAGCTGGTCGTGGAGCCATTTGGCTTACCTTCATTGCGGTCGAGGTCACTGAAGTCAGCCGTGTCAGTGCCGTTGCCGCCGCTGAGCGTGTCTTCTCCTCTGCCGCCGCGCAGTGAGTCATTTTCGCCATTGCCCAGCAGAACGTCGTCGTCATCGCCGCCCTTCAGAACGTCCGAGCTGTCGTCGCCATAGAGCAGATCATTACCGCCCAGGCCCTCGACAACGGCACCGCCGACGGGGCGCGAAGAGAGAGCATCATCGTCCTCCGTCCCTTTGATCACCACCTCGCGCGGATCGAGCAGGAAGGTGCGGATATCGGCATTGCCGCCGGTTGTGCGGGTGATGCTAACCGCGATACGCCCGTCAGCTGTCATGGCGAGCGTCGCATCCTGCACATTGTCGGCGATCTTGTAGAAGCTGCCGCGCGTGTTGCCGGCACCGTCGAAATCCTGGCCGAAGAGTTCATCGGTATCGGCATTGCGATAGACCATGGTGAAAGCCGAGCCGGTTCCATCGGATTGGCTATACCCGATGATATCCTCAACCTTGGCGTCTTCGCCAATGGTGCCCCAGGCCTGGCCATCCAGCCCGGGGTTCAGCTTGTTGCCGGATGTGTCGTAGAGCCTGACGCGGGCCGACATGCCGGTGAACTCGCCTTTCATGCTCCACGCCATGGCAAAACCGATGCCGGGGACGCGGGTGATGTGGGCGGAATCTGCGTCTAGCTCAGCGAGATCGTCCGAGCCGATGCGGCGCGACAGGGTGATCGAGCCGTCTGCATCGTAGACACGGAAGCCGATAAAGCGGGTGCCATCGACACCGGGCGACAACTCATCGAGGTCGTCACGCATATAGAGGGAAACCGACTGGCCATTTCCCCAGGCGGCCGTGTCGCCGTTGCGCTGCAGGTCTTCGATGTTGAAGTCCACCCCGGAATCGAGCAATGCGCCGTTGGCCGAATAGAGATGTGTCAACATCGCCCGGTCGCCATTGAACACCTTATCCCAGGTGACCAGGACATTGCCGTTTGAGAGTCCGGCAACAGAAGGATTGCGGCCGAGCGATCCGTCGTTGGAATTGACCGTGATCTCGTTGACCTTGGTGCCATTGGCATTGAACCAGGCAAGGTCAATGCCGCTCGTGCC
>JANLTS010000574.1:0-8188 GCA_031363045.1 Hyphomicrobiales bacterium | reverse complement strand
GGCGGCTTGCCGCGCGCCACCACGTTGTTATGGCAGCTGAAGCAACTGCCTGCGGCTTGCGTGTGATCGAAAGTCGCTGGTGACCATCGCGTCACGGCATGGCAGGACTCGCAACTGTTCGACGTTGGAATGTGGGTTGGGGTTTTTCCTGTCGCCTGCTGGCCGTTGTGACAGCTGAAGCACCCCGATGTGATGCCTGCATGATCGAAGACCGCTGCCGTCCACTTCGATGTCACATGGCAGGACTGGCAGTCATTGCCGGCGGGAATATGGTTGAACGGCTTGCCACCGGCCCGCAACTTGTCATGACAGGTGATGCAGGTGCCGCGGGTTTGCGTGTGGTCGAATTTTTCGACCTGCCAGTCCGCCGAGCGGTGGCAGCTGGCGCATTCCGTGCTGGCCGGGATATGGACTTTCGGCTTGCCGGTCGCAACATCACCATTGTGGCAGGTGAAGCATCCTGCTGTGAATGGTTTGTGGTCAACGTCCACCTTCGTCCAAATGGTCGATCCATGGCACTGGCCGCAAGTGTCAGCGGTTTTCGGATGATCGATCGACTTGCCCTTCGCCAATCCGCCATCATGGCATTTCTCGCACGTCGTCGGCACGCCCTTGAACACGGCACCGGCGTGGCAGGTTTCACACTGTACCGAGCGGTGAGCGCCTACGAGCGGAAACCGGGTGCGCTCATGGTCGAAGTTTCGGTCAACCTTGATGCCGCGATTGACCTCTTGCGCCGAACCGATGTGGGCGCTGAATGCAATCATCGCCACAGCCAAGGCCAAGAGCCTGAGCAACGCCGTCAACCGATTGCCAACGCCCTTCATGCTTCACCGCCTGATAAACGCGGTCGAGAAGGTCGACGTATCGTGGCACTGGGCGCAGTTCTTGCCGAACTTTCCGCGATGCACATCTTCCTTCGCATGACAGCTGAAACAGGTTTCCGGTAGGCTCGCATCCTTCACGTTCTTTTGCACGTGGCAACCGTAGCAAGCTGCCTTGGCATGTTTGCCGGTGAGAGCGAAGCTTGTCTGCTTGCCATGATCGAAGCTTACGCGGTTCCAACCATTAGCCGTGTGGCACGAGGCGCAATCCGATGTGAAGCGACCCTGGTGCACGTCATCGGTGGAGTGACAACTGGCGCAGCTGAGTTCCGCATCCTTGTAGGCTGCCGAGGCATGACATCCCTGGCAGGCGACCACCGCGTGAAGGCCGCTCAGCGGAAAGCGCGTGAGCCCGTGATCGAACGCCACATCGGCTCTCCAGGCGGTGGCCGAATGGCACTCGCCACATTGCGGTCCGAGTTGCGCCTTGTGCACATCCTGAGGCTGATGACAACTGAAGCAGGAGGTTTCGATTCTCACCAGCACCGAGTCGCCATGGCAACTGGCGCATTTCGCTGTGGCGTGTGCTCCTTTGAGTGGAAATTTGCTTTGTGTATCGTGATCGAATTTTGCGGGCTTGAACGCTTGCTCGGTGTGGCAAGAGGCGCATTTGGTGCCGAACCGCGCCTCATGCACATCCTGAATCGCGTGGCAGCCGTTGCAATCCTGTGTCACATCTTTGTAGACTTCGCCGAGATGACATGAGGCGCACACGACCGTCTGGTGCGCGCCCATGAGCGGAAAGCGGGTTTTTGCATGGTCGAAGGCGGCGGTGTCGAACCATGTTGTGACATTATGGCAGGACTGGCAATCCTGCCCGAGATTGCCCTTGTGTGGTTCATCGGCCTTGTGGCAGCCAAAGCAGGTCAGCGGTGCTTCAGCAAATCGCTTCGACGCCTCGTGGCAACTGGCGCAGGGCACATCGTCATGTGCTCCACTCAACGGGAAGTCGGTCCGCCGATGATCGAAGAGTGTCCGGTTGAGCTGAACCATATCGAAATCCCGGCCCTTGTGATCGTCATGGCACAGGTTGCAGGCCACACCCTTCATCAACGGACTCAGACCATGAAAACCACGGCCCTTGTCGACATCGGTTTTCACCGGCTTGTGGCAGTCGAGGCACAGGCCGTCTTGCGTGTCTTGCGAGAACGGCGTGTGACAGGCATCGCATTTATCTTCGATCTTGGCGTGGCCCTCAGCCACCGGCCCCGGCATCAGCAGCTTCTCCAGCGAGTTTTGAGCTTCACCGCGAGAGGACGCCGCGATCGCCATGGCAACAAACAGCATGAGCGCGAAGACAGTCCTTACGATGCGCGGCAGATCCGTCATCGCCCGTCAATAAAGATGCACAGCGACGACATGTATGATGCCGGTCAAGATCAGAAGCAAATACAGCGGAATGTGCAGCAGGTGCCACGTCGCGAACAACCGGTCGTAGAAGGCAAGCCCCGAGGCCTTGACCACGGCGTCGAGATAATTGTGCACATGGGTTTTTGCCGCAGCATAGTGTGAACGGCGGTCCTTGGCCGTCCAGTTGTGCCGTGGCGCATTGATGGCGATGGCATTGCGCACCTCCCGCAAGATTCGCTGCCGCGCGAATGACATCGTCACTCTTAGCCGCAGTGATTTGGCCACGGCGGCAAAAACCGTGGAGCGCGGCCGCAAGACATCCTCACCAAACCGCGTCAGCTGTGCCGCAACGGCGCCGCCGGATCCACCGGTATCGCTTTCGATCACCGTAAGCAGGGTGGTTGCGTCCTCGAGAAGTTCCTGCAGGTTGCTGTGGGCGCCGTAGAGACCATTGTGAACCTTGCCATAGAAATATCTGCCGATGATGCCGCTGACCGCGACGATGAGCATCGCAATCAGCGCGACATTGCTGTTGGGAGACCCCAGAGAATAGTTGCAATGGTAAAGAATGAGTAAAGGCCCAATGATTCCGAGGATCATGTGGACCCGGAACCAACTGGGAGCGGATCCGAGCCTGCGCATGAAACTTGCGCGTTTGCGCAGAGGGTAGGCCAATTGGATAAGGAGCGCAGTGCCGCCAATGATGCCAATCCAGTAGCCCGCCCCTGACTCAGGCGTAAATGTCTCGTGGCTGGCAAGCCAATAGCCGAAGCCGAGCGCCACAATGCTGGCAAGAATAAAGATCAATCGCGTAGCATCGGCTAGAATCGAAGTCTTGTCTGTCGGCCGGAAGCTGGGTCGGCTGGACGCTTTGGTAACAGCGGATTGCTGAAGATTGGGCACTCCAACTGGTGCCGGAGGGATCTGATGGTGTGTCTTGGCCAACATATCGAAACCCCCTTTCCTGGCGCGCTGACCGCATGTCCAGCGACATCTGTTTATTTAAGCCAAACTGACAATACGCTGACGCAGGTACTTCCATTCCAGCGATATCCGAATAATTTACGCGCAACAGACCAAAATGGATTCGCAAGTGACAGATTCATACTCAAAGGAAGTTAACACTCGTGTTGGCTAACACGGTTCACTTCAGATCGGTCATCACCGGGCAGCCGGCCGCCGGGCTGTCGATTGGCACCTTGATTGGCACCAATCGTGGCGGGAAGATGTCATGACCTTGTGGATCATTGTGACTGTTCTCTGCTGTGCCGCCAGCGTGTTCCTGGCGATTCGTCTGACCAGGCGATTTGATCGGCGCCCCACGGCGGCTGCACCGGTTGCCGCGGCGGGCCATGGCGCATCGCCCAGAGGCCTGCTGTGGCGCCGCGCCGCACTGGTATGCTTAATCGGTTTCCTCGCCGTCGGGGGAGTTGGCTACTACTCGAGCGCATTCAAACGCGGGCCTGAGCCCTCGCGGACTGCAATGACGTCCGGCAACGTCGAGCCGGCCGGTACCGACAAAGGTGTTGGCGATGTTGACAGTCAAATCGCCAGCCTGGCCGCGCGCATGAAGCAAAGTCCCAACGACGTTGAAGGCTGGCGGATGCTGGGCTGGTCGTACTTCAACACCCAGCGCTATGGCGAGTCGGCGGAGGCGTATGCGAAAGCTGCGGCGTTGAAGCCGGACAGTAATGATCTCCAGTCGAGTTATGCCGAGGCCATGGTGCAGGCATCCGGCGGTGTGGTGACGCCTGCCTCACGGAAAATCTTCGAGACCGTTCTGGGGCGCGATCCCACCGAACTCAGGTCGCGTTTCTACATTGCCTTGGCGCGTGAGCAGGCGGGCGACTTGAATCAGGCTCTTGCGATGTGGACAGCGCTGATCGCCGATGCACCGGCCGAGGCTGGCTGGGTTCCGGATGTGAAAGTCCGCATCGATGGCATCACAGCCCGGACAGCGGGAAAGCCCACCGGCAATTCCACCAGCGGTCGATCATTGGCAACGGAAAACCAACCTGGCCTCGACGGCAAGGATCATCAATCAGCGACCGATGGCATGATCGCCACTCTTGCAGCCAGGCTCGAAAAAAATCCGCGCGACCGCGATGGCTGGGTGATGATGATCCGTTCACGGAGCGTTATGGGTGATTTGACCGGTGCGAGGGATGCATTGTCCAGGGCAAGAACCGTTTTTGCGGACGATCCGCCGACCCTGGCCCAGATCGAAGCTATTTCCAGCTCGCTTGGCGTCACGTCCGGTCAGGCGGGCAATCTGTTGCCAGAAGACATTGCCGCCGTCACAACGCTACCCGAACAGGACCAGAAGGCGATGATCCGGGGCATGGTGGAAGGGTTGGCCGATAGGCTCGCCGCATCGCCGCATGATTCCGAAGGCTGGATACGCCTCATCCGCTCCCGCGTGGTCTTGAATGAACGCGATCTGGCGCGTCAAGCACTGCGCACGGCACTCGCGGAATTCAAAGGCGATGCCGCTGCCACCATGAAGATCTCCGAAGCCGCTCGCGGCCTCGGACTGATGTTCGACTGAGAATGCAAATGACATTTGATCCAACTTGGGCAATCTATGGCTCGGCTCTTGCGCTGATCTGGGGTGTCTACGTGATGGTCATCCGCAAGGGCGAGAATTACAATCTCGCCATCAAGACTGCCGCGGTGGAGGCCGGCCTTACCGAGCCAGCCTCGATTCATCCGAACATTGATCTTGCTAAGTGCATTGGTTGTGGTGCCTGTGAACGCGCTTGTCCCGAAGGAGATGTTCTGGGCTTGCTTGGCGGCAAGGCCGAGCTCTTGGCACCCACTCATTGTATTGGTCACGGCGAATGTACCAGGGCCTGTCCCACCGGTGCCATCACCCTGGTGTTTGGAACGTCACGGCGCGGTGTCGATCTGCCGCAGGTGAGTGCCGATTTCCAGACCAGTGTTCCCGGTATCTATATCGCCGGAGAACTCGGCGGAATGGGCCTCATCCGCAATGCGGTGGAGCAAGGCCGCCAGGCCGTGGAAGCCATCCGCAAGAAGCACGGAACGGCCCCATCATCGGGCTATGACCTTATCATCGCTGGCGCCGGACCCGCTGGCATTGCCGCAGCTCTGACCGCGAAATCGTACAATATGAAGTATACAGTGATCGAACAGGACGACCTCGGCGGCGCAGTCTTCAAATATCCACGTGGCAAAGTGGTGATGACCGCGCCGGTTACATTGCCGCTGGTCGGCACGGTCAAAATCCGGGAAACCACAAAGGAGTCTCTGCTGAATTTCTGGCGGGGCATCGTTGACAAACACCAACTTGCTATTCGTTATCGCGAGCGGATCGAAAGCATCGAACCCGGCGAGGAAGGCTTTGTGGTGCGGACCAGCGCGGTGGCAGAACAGAGCCGTTCGGTGCTTCTTGCCATTGGCCGCCGTGGTACCCCCCGCACGCTCGGTATTCCCGGCGAGAGTTTGCCGAAGGTGGTTTATCAACTGATCGACGAGGAACAGTACCGCGGCCTGCATGTGCTCATCGTCGGTGGTGGCGACTCGGCACTCGAAGCTGCCGCACGCCTTGCCGCGCTACCGGGCACGGTCGTCACAATGTCGTATCGCGGCGCACATTTTTCCCGGGCCCGCATATCCAACCGCAACAAGGTGGAGAACCTGGTGCGTGACGGCGGCATGCGGCTGATGATGCCGTCGATGCCACGCCGTGTCACCGCCGACAGGGTCGAGATTGAACAGGACGGAAAAGTTCTCACCCTGCAAAACGATGCTGTCATTATCTGTGCCGGTGGCTTTCTTCCGGCCGAGTTCCTGAGACATGCGGGCATCGCCATGGAGACCAAGTATGGCACGCCTTAGTCATTGCTTCATCCTCCTCGCCGGATTGCTGGCGCATGCCCTTGTGCTGCTGCCCGCGACGGCAAACGCCGAGAGCAAAGCCATCACCCAGGCCAACCGGATGATTCTCAAGCGCAACTACGAGGCAACCGCAGCACTGCTGCTGCCGGCTGCCAAGGCTGGCAATGCCGAGGCCCAATACCGGCTGGGAAATCTGCACTTGATCGGATTGGGCGTGGGCCGCGATGACGCAATAGCCCGCGACCTGTTGGTGCAATCGGCGGCGGCCGGCAACAGCAAGGCGCAACGCTTGCTAAGTCGCCTCAAGACGCAAAGCTTCACCAGAACCGGCACCATCATCCGGCCGGAGAAAGCTAACGGCGGGGCTTTTGTTCCGCCCGTCAAAGCGTCGGACCTGGATGGTACCGGCAATACTTGGCTCGTGAGTGCAACTGCCCGTGGTCAGATCAAGGCGCTCACCAGTCTTGCCACGTCAGTGAAGGCTTCCGCTTTGCCATTATTGTCCGCCGCGGCGGCAGGACAGGCCGATGCGGCCATGCTGCTCATCCAGTCTGGCGCACCGATCAATGCGGCAGACAATGAAGGCAGAACAGCGCTCATGCTCTCGGCAGCCAGCAACAGCCCGGTAATGACAGCCAACCTGTTGGCGGAAGGTGCCGATGCCGACCGGCGGGACAAGAGTGGAGAGACTGCACTCCATCACGCGATCCGGCACTGTAACGTGGAGGCAGCAGTTGCAGTGTTGCGCAATTCGAGACTTCCGGATGAGGCAATTCCGGGTTCACCTTATCTGCACCTTGCGCTGCGGCACTGCCTTGAGACTTCGTTGCTTGAAGCACTACTTCCGTATGTCGACACCAATCGGGTTGATGACAGGGGGCGCAGTGCATTGTGGTACGCCGCATTGAAAGGACAAACCCAGGCCGCCGTGCGGTTAATTGGCGAGGATGCCGAGGTTTCGCTCATTGACGCCGATGGGATGACGGCGCTTCATGCCGCCGCCGGGCGTTGCCACGTTCAAATTCTCGATGAACTGTTGCGGGCGAAAGCCGACGCAAACGCTGCAGCGCGCGATGGCAATACCCCCTTGATGCTTGCCGCTGCATCCAACTGCAAGCAAGGCGTGGAACGGCTCATCGCGGCGGGTGCCGCAATCAACGCTCCGAACAGTCAAGGCGACACGGCCCTGCTCGTTGCGGTTAGTTCGTCGAGTTCTGATGCCGTCAAGCTTTTGCTTGCAGCAGAGGCAGATTCCAAAGCCCGTAACAGCCGCCGCGAAACGGCCGCCAGCCTCGCACAGCGATTGGGCAATGACGGCATCATCGCCATGCTGGCATCACCATGAACCATGGTTGCGATTGAAGCCCCGATGGAACTGGTCCGTACTGAATTCCGTGCCATGGGCAGCCAGTGCGAGATTGTCGCTGCCGGCGCCAACATCGATGCTGTCCGTCATGCCATGGGCATGGCAGCGCGCGAAGTGGTCCGCATTGAACACAAGTATTCCCGTTACCGCAATGACAACTCAAGCATCATCTACCGGATCAATGCCGCCGCGGGGAGCGGCATTGCCGTTCAATGCGATGCCGAGTCCACCCAATTGTTCAATCTCGCCGCCAGCTTCCACGCGTTGAGCGCTGGCCTCTTTGACATTACGGCCGGAGTATTGCGCCACGTCTGGAATTTTTCCGGCAGCGAAATTCCCTCGGCTGCCGATCTCGCCCCATTGTTGCCATTGATCGGCTGGAACAAGGTTGAGTTCAATCAAGACAGCGTACTGCTGCCGCTTCCCGGCATGGAACTCGATCTTGGTGGAATAGGAAAGGAATACGCGGCCGACTGTGCTGCCGGCGTGATGCTGAAGCATGGCATCTCTCATGGCTATGTCAATCTTGGCGGCGATATATGCGTGTTCGGGCCACGCATCAATGGCGAGCCCTGGCGGTTTGGTGTTCAAAATCCGCGCGATGCTGATGCCGTAGTCGCAAATATTGAGTTGCGGGGCGGAGCGCTCGTCACCAGTGGAGATTATGTCAAGTTTATTGAAAAAAATGGCGTTCGATTTAGCCATATTTTAAATCCGAAAACTGGAT
>JANLTS010000609.1:0-3290 GCA_031363045.1 Hyphomicrobiales bacterium | reverse complement strand
ATCAAGGGCTGTGAGCTTCACAGCTTGACCCTTGCCACCGGAGTACTTCACCAGATCGCGCATCAACACACCTTTGACCTTGTGCTCGCCATCTTTGAAAGTGAAAATGGTCGTCGAGATTTCCGTCAGGCCGATCGCAGTATACTCAGCCGCGCCAATCGGCATGGCTGCAGCATCCGGCGATGCCTTCAATTCAAAATAGGGATTGGCGGAAAGTGCCGGCATCGCCGGTGTGGCGCAGAGGATTACGGCGGTGGCAACTAATTTCAAAATGTTCGGCACTTGGGCATCCTCAGGACTGTGAGGCGGTCAAATTGTGCCAGATGGCCGTAAGTAATGGTTAATTGTGGTGCAGAGGTTGCTAACGCGGTGAGCCGTTCCTCTACGGACTGATCAAAGTTGTCACAATTGGAGACGCGCCGAGAGCAGAACTGCTCCCGGCGCCCTGAAGAGCTAACCTAAGCGTCAGGCCTTGGTCAGGCGTCCGGCGGCCTTGAGGTGCTGGACAATGAGGTCGGCCGCACCTTCGGCCGTGACTTTGGCGGTATCGACGCTGATCTCGGGACTTTCCGGCTTTTCGTAAGGTGAGGAGATACCGGTGAAGTGCTGGATTTCGCCGCGCCGGGCCTTGGCGTAGAGGCCCTTAACGTCACGTTTCTCGGCTTCGGCGAGCGAGGTATCAACGAATATCTCGATGAACTCGCCGTCGGCCATGAGTTCTCGCGCCATGAGACGCTCGGAGCGGAAGGGCGAGATGAAGGAGACGAGCACCAGCAACCCGGCATCGACCATCAGCTTCGAGACTTCTGCGACGCGGCGGATATTTTCGACGCGGTCGGCGTCGGTGAAGCCAAGATCGCGGTTCAAGCCATGGCGGACGTTGTCACCATCCAGCAAATACGTCATATGGCCACTGGCATGCAGTTGCTTTTCGACGAGGTTGGCAATCGTCGACTTGCCAGCACCTGAGAGACCGGTGAACCACAGCACTGCCGGCTTCTGGCCGGCAATCGCTGCGCGGGCATTCTTGTGCACATCGACGGCCTGCCAATGAATGTTGGCGGCGCGCCTCAAGGCGAAGCGGATGAGCCCCATGCCCACCGTGTTATTGGTGAAGCGGTCGATGATGATGAAGGAGCCGAGGTTGCGGTTCTCAAGATAGGGCGCAAAGGCAATCGGCGTATCGAGTTCGAGATTGCAGACGCCGATCTCGTTCAACGTCAGCGTCTTCGCCGCCACGTGCTCCATGGTGTTGACGTTGACCTTGTAGCGCAAGTCATCGAGCGTGCCGGGAATGGTCTTGGTCGAGGACTTGAAGAGATAGGGACGGCCGGGCAGCATCGGCTCGTCGCTCATCCACAGGATCTCGACCTGGAACTGGTCGGAGACTTCGACGGGATCATTGGCGGCGCAGATGACATCGCCACGGCTGATGTCGATCTCGTCTTTCAAGGTGATGGTGAGCGATTGTCCGGCAACGCCTTGTTCGAGATCGCCGTCATAGGTGACGACGCGCTCGACCACTGAAGTGCGGCCCGACGGCAACGCCTTGATGGCATCGCCCGGCTTCACCGTGCCTGAACTTATAGTGCCGGAGAAGCCGCGGAAATTCTGGTTGGGGCGGTTCACCCATTGCACTGGCAAGCGGAAGGGTTTGGAATCGAGATCGTCGCCCACTGGCACGGTCTCGAGATGGGCCATCAGCGTCGGCCCATGATACCATGGCATGTTGAGCGAGCGGGTGATCATGTTGTCGCCCATGAGCGCCGAAACCGGAATGACGGTCACGTCATCAGCGCCAATGGATTTCCCAAATGCGCGGTAGTCTTCCTCGATCTTGTTGAAGACCTGTTGGTCGAAGCCCATCAGGTCCATCTTATTCACCGCCACGACAAGATGACGGATGCCAAGCAATGTGCAGATGAAGGTGTGGCGGCGGGTCTGGGTCAGAACGCCCTTGCGGGCATCCATGAGGATGATGGCGAGATCGGCGGTCGAGCCACCGGTCGCCATGTTGCGGGTGTATTGCTCGTGGCCCGGCGTGTCAGCGACGATGAACTTGCGCTTGTCGGTGGTGAAGGCTCTATAGGCAACATCGATGGTGATGCCCTGCTCGCGCTCGGCGGCAAGCCCGTCAACAAGCAGCGCGAAATCGAGATTTCCGCCTTGCGTGCCCATCTTTTTTGAATCGGCTTCCAAGGCGGTGAGCTGATCCTCGAACAGCATTTTCGATTCATACAACAGCCGGCCGATGAGCGTCGACTTGCCGTCGTCGACCGACCCGCAGGTGATGAAACGCAGCAGATCCTTCTGCTCCTGGGCGTGGAGATAGGCTTCGACGTCGCCGCCGGTGAACTCGATGAAACGGGTCATGGGAAAGTGCTCCAAGATCTGCTTAAGCCCGTCACCCCCGCGAAGGCGGGGGCCCAGCTGTTTTTGACACGGCAGCGCTTGCGAGTAAGCTTAGCGCCGTGTGCGAAGAAAAACTCCCCGCAGTTTACATTATGGCCAACCGCTACCGCGGTACGCTGTACATTGGCGTCACCAGCGCTCTTTGGAACAGAGTTGCTGCCCACAAGAACGAGACGTTTGAGGGGTTCACCAAGAAGTATGGCGTGAAGACGCTTGTTTGGTACGAGCACCATCACACGATGGACGAGGCAATCAAGCGCGAGAAGCAGTTGAAGAAATGGAACCGCGCCTGGAAGTTTCGCATTATCGAGGAAATGAATGCCGGTTGGTGCGACCTTTACGACTCGATCGATGCGATTGCCACTCTGGTTGCGGAAGAAGCTGGGCCCCCGCCTACGCGGGGGTGACGATCCTGTGGTGCGTGACCAGACCGCCTTCATCAGAAATACCCTTCCTGCTTTTTCTTTTCCATGGAGGCGGCGGCGTCTTTGTCGATGACGCGGCCCTGGCGCTCGGAGGAGGTGGCGACCAGCATTTCCTCGACGATATCGAGGAGCGATGTGGCGTTGGAATCAATCGCACCGGTCAGCGGATAGCAGCCCAGCGTGCGGAAGCGGACCTTGCGCATCTCGGGCGTTTCGCCGGGGTTCAGGCGCATGCGCTCGTCATCGACCATGATCATCTGGCCATCGCGCCAGACGACCGGGCGTTCGGCGGCGAAATACAGCGGCACGATTTCGATCTTCTCGCGGTGGATATATTGCCAGATGTCGAGTTCGGTCCAGTTCGACAGCGGGAAGACGCGGATCGATTCGCCCTTGTTCTTGCGGGCGTTGTAAAGATCCCACAGTTCCGGGCGCTGGTTCTTCGGGTCCCAG
>JANLTS010000502.1:0-3628 GCA_031363045.1 Hyphomicrobiales bacterium | reverse complement strand
CCGCGCTGACCGGCGCAGACAAAGCCGATGCCGCTCCGCCCAACAAGGTGGGCGAGGCCTTCAAGCATCTTGAAAAGGATGTGGTGCGGAATTCCATTCTCGATACGGGCTTGCGCATTGACGGCCGCGACACCAAGACGGTGCGCCAGATCATCGCCGAGGCATCCGTGCTGCCGCGCACCCACGGTTCGGCGCTGTTCACGCGCGGCGAATCCCAGGCGCTGGTGGTGACGACGCTCGGCACCGGCGAGGACGAGCAGTATATCGACTCGCTCGACGGCACCCACAAGGGCACCTTCATGCTGCACTATAACTTCCCGTCCTATTCGGTCGGTGAAGTGGGCCGCATGGGCGCCACCGGCCGCCGCGAAATCGGCCACGGCAAGCTCGCCTGGCGCGCCATCCACCCGCTTCTTCCGCCCACGGATCAATTCCCTTACACGGTGCGCGTCGTCTCGGAAATCACCGAGTCGAACGGTTCGTCGTCGATGGCAACCGTCTGCGGCACCTCACTGTCGCTGATGGATGCGGGCGTTCCGCTGAAATCTCCTTGCGCTGGCATCGCCATGGGCCTGATCAAGGAAGGCGAACGCTTCGCCGTCCTCTCCGACATTCTCGGCGATGAAGATCACCTGGGTGACATGGACTTCAAGGTGGCGGGCACCGGAGCTGGCATCACAGCACTGCAGATGGACATCAAGATCACCGGTATCACCGAGGAGATCATGAAGGTGGCACTGTGGCAGGCCAAGGACGGCCGGTTGCACATTCTCGACCGCATGGCGGAGGCGCTGACCGGCGCCCGCGCCAGCCTGGGCGAACACGCGCCCAGGATCGAGACCCTGAAAATCCCCACCGACAAGATCCGCGAAGTGATCGGCACCGGCGGCAAGGTGATCCGCGAGATCGTCGAAAAGACCGGCGCCAAGATCGACATCCAAGACGACGGCACCATCAAGGTGGCTTCGTCTTCGGGAACGGCGATCGAAGCGGCGTTGAAGTGGATCAAGTCGATCGTCATGGAGCCAGAAGTGGGCGAAATCTATGACGGCAAAGTGGTGAAGGTCGTCGACTTCGGCGCCTTCGTCAACTTCTTCGGCGCCCGCGACGGCCTCGTGCATGTTTCGGAACTTGCCTCGAAGCGCGTCAACAAGGTCTCGGACGTCATCAACGAGGGCGACGCGGTGAAGGTCAAGCTCTTGGGCTTCGACAACCGCGGAAAGGTGCGCCTGTCGATGAAGCAGGTGGATCAAGCCACCGGCGAGGACATCTCGAAAAAGCAGGGCGGCGACGCCACGGAAGACGACGCGCCGCAAGGCGATTGATCGTTCCGTAGGCTGACGAATTCACCGACGCATTCAGGGGCGCGGGAGGGCAACTTCCCGCGCCCAATTCAACTCAACTCCTCCGCCAGCGAACCCGTTTTGTCACGGCAATAACGAAGCGAATTCACTCCCGGTGCGATTTAGGCTGGGTCAAGAGAGCGCTGTCTAAGAAAATCGGTATTTTCCGAAATGCTGTTCGCTTCGTGGTATGCAAATCCTGCATTCTCCAGCGCCGAAGGTGTCCCCCATGTCGATAGGCAACAATGCGGCTGGCGTCGTCCTGATCCTCTTGGGTGCATTGCTTTTCGGACTTATGCCAAGTGCTGCCAGGTTCTCATACGACGATGGCGCAAACGCCCTCTTTGTCATGCTTGGCCGGGCGAGTGTTGGCGTGGGCGTTCTACTGATCTTCATATTTGCGACCGGTCGTACACCGCGCGTGAGTTTGAAAGCCATGAAACGAAGCTGGCTGGCGGGTGTTTCCCATACACTCGCCACGGTTGGCGTTCTCGCCTCCATTCTCTACATCGACATCAGCCTGGCGAGCATCATCTTGTTCATGTACCCGTTTCCTGTGGCTGTCGCCGCCCATTTCAGGGGAGAGACGCCCATGACCCAGCCGGTCTTGATCCTGATGCTGCTGGCCACTCTGGGCATGGCCCTGGTCCTGGGAGTCAGCTTTTCCAGCATTGATTTTCGGGGTGTGGCCCTTGCGGCTGTGGGGATGATATCATTTTCAGTCATGATCATCGCCATGGCCGGACTGACCAAGGAAGTCGGCGCGCCCTATTCCAACTTGCTGATGACGATCTGGGCCATGGCGATCTTTGCCGGCATCGCCCTGGTCGGGCCGCCGCTCGGTCTGGTGGCCGGGATCGCGCTGCCACACACCACGTCCGGCTGGGTTTTCACGCTACTCGTTGGATTGACTTTCGCGCTTGGCTATCTATGTTTCTTCATCAGTGCCACCAAGATCGGCGCTGCGCGGGCTTCGCTGCTCAGCACGTCAGAACCTGTCATGATGATCCTTTTCGCCGTAGCGCTTGTGGGAGAGTCGCTGAGCTTCCTCCAATGGGTTGGCGTAGCAATTGTTGTTTCCAGCTTGAGTCTGAGCGAAGTTTTCCGCCGGTAGCGGCAACGTGCGACTACCGATGAAGCAGGCCGGCCAGGCGATGGGCGGGAGTCCAGGCGAACACGCCCAGACGCAATCTGGAAAATCCGAACGTGCCGCGTCCACCCGCCGCCGCCCGTTTGCCTTTGGCCTCCCTTGGTGAGATGCTGATGGGGCTGATCCTTGGGAGAACAGAGATCAATGACGATTGCATCTGCGGCTGATGCCGTTCGTTCGTTGTGGCCACCCCACAGTCGATTGCTTGATATCGGCTGCGGCGCTGGCGCTTTCGTCAAGACTCTCATGGACATGGGTTATGAGGCGTCGGGCTGTGAACCTCACGCGGAACGTATCGTAGCGGCGCGCAAGACTGTGAGAGGCGCAGAGTTCGCTGTGGCCGGTGCGGAAGCCTTGCCTTACGGCGACGCTGCCTTCGACGGTTGCGTGACGATGCACTCGCTGCACCATGTGCCTTCTGTGCTGATGCCTCGCGCATTGGAAGAGGCGATGCGTTGCACGAAGCGCGGTGGTTATCTTGTGGTGGTTGAGCCTTTGCCCGAGGGTTCGTTCTTCGAGGTGCTGCGTTTCCTTGATGATGAGACCGAAATCCGCAACCAGGCACAGGCCTGCTTGCGCGACGCCATGGACAACGGCAGATGGCGGCATCATGTGAGCCATCTCTGGACGAGGCGGCAGGTGTATCCGGACGAACGAGCGCTCATTGCATTTGCTGTCACAAATGATCCGTCACGGGGCGCCGTTGTCGAAGACGCGAGACCGCAGATTGTGGAGCAGTTCCACCGCTCTGGTGTTCCGGTCGAGGGTGGTTATGCCTTCGACCAGCCAATTCGTTGCGACGTTCTGGAAATTGTTTGAGAGAACGACGATCAAAGTCGCGAAGCCCCCGCATCTAGAGCGGTCAGGCCAGCGACGGAATCGCAGAGAGTGTAAGTTGGGGCTGGGGGTCAAACAAGATGCAGCAGGTCCCGGCTTAGTTGAGTTCGGCGGACGGTGCCCTGCAGATCGTCACTTGTGACTTTGACAGCGGTGGCGCGCCGTGCGTTACTTGTTGAATGTTCGAAATTCTCCCCAAACGCATGAAGGCTGTCGTGACTACCGGCAATGGCGGGTACGACAAGTTGGTTTATGGCGATGTTGATGTGCCGGTGCCGGTTTCTGGCGAGGTGCTGAT
>JANLTS010000499.1:0-7488 GCA_031363045.1 Hyphomicrobiales bacterium | reverse complement strand
GTCACCGGGCGCCACATGTGCGAGCACGAGATTTTCGAGGATGCGCATATTGGCGCGGCGGCAGGCGTTGTGGGCTTCCAACGCCTTCGAGGTTTCAGGGTCGACCGACGGCGTGTCAATGCCGACCAGCAACACGCCGCGCGTTGCCAGCAACTCGATCACGTCAGCGGACAGCGCCCGAAATCCTGAAGGCCAAACCTTAGCATCGCAACTGTCAACCAGCCGCAACAGAATGCGCGGTGGTGCACCTTCGAGCGCAGCGGCGATCTCGCTGGCCAAGCACAGTGGTCCCTGCCCCCTGGCATCGATGACGCGGCAGAGCCCGAGATAGGGCTCAAGTCCGAGGGCACCAATCGTTGCGCCGTCGCCATCATAATGCAGCGGCGCATCGGCATGGGTGCCGCAATGCACCGACATGCTCACGCGCGAGACATTAACGGGACATTGAGGACCCAGCCTGAACGTCCAGTTCTCGTCATAGGCCGCATCGCCGGGAAATCCCGCCATGCCGGGCGACAAGCCTTGCGAGATATCGATGATCATGTGACGGCCTTGCGGCTCAAGAATTGCGGCTGATCCCATTCCTTGCGATCGAGAATGCGGGCGAGAATATCAACCGCATCCCACACCTCGGCAAAGCTCGTGTAGAGCGGCGTGAAGCCGAAGCGCATCATGTCGGGACTGCGGAAATCGCCGATGACATGATTGGCGATCAGCGCCTGCATCACGCCATAACCCTCGGGATGATGCAGCGATACATGCGAGCCGCGAAGCTGCATCTGACGGGGGCCTTCGACCGTGACACCGTGCTTGCCACAGCGCGCCTCGACGAGATCGATGAAACACTCGCACAGCGCCAGCGACTTGGCGCGGAGAGCCTGCATGTCAACGTCATCCCAGACGTCGAGTGCGGCATCGAGGGCGGTCATCGACAGGATCGGCTGCGTGCCGCATTGATTGCGGATGATGCCGGGGGCGGGGCGATAGTCGAGATCGAAGGCAAAGGGAGCGGCATGGCCCCACCAGCCAGAGAGTGCCGGCTGCACCTTGTCCTGAAGATCGGGGCGCACATAGAGAAAGGCCGGTGCGCCGGGGCCGCCGTTCAGATATTTATAGGTGCAGCCCACGGCGAAATCGGCATTGCCACCGGTGAGGTCGATAGGCGTCGCACCCGCCGAATGCGCCAGGTCCCAGATGGTGAGTGCTCCCACCGCATGCGCCTTCGCGGTCACCGCCCTCATGTCGTGCAGACGGGCGCTGCGATAATCGACTTCGGTGATCATGGTGAAGGCGATGGTTTCGTCGATGGCCCCCATCACGTCTTCAGGCGCAACAACCCGGAGTTCATAGCCATCGTCCAACAAATCGCGGAAGCCTTGTGCGACATAGAGGTCGGATGGGAAGTTGCCGGTGTCGGAGAGAATGACGCGACGCTGCGGGTTCAGCTTGGCGGCCGCCGCCAGCAGCTTGAAGAGATTGATCGAGATCGTGTCTCCGGCGATGACGCTGGCCTTGGGCGCGCCGATCAGCCGGGCGAGACGGTCACCGATCTTCTGGGCGAGATGAAACCAGCCATGCTCGTTCCACGATTTGATCAGCGTCTCGCCCCATTGCGTCTGCATGGCATCGTGAACGCGGGTGGGAACATGTTTCGGCATCATCCCCAGCGAATTGCCATCGAGGTAGATCATGCCCGGCGGCAAATGGAACAACTGGCGTTTGGCCGCAAGCGGGTCGGCGCGGTCGAGGCTCTCGCAATCGGAACGGTTCATCGCTTCCTCCTCAGGCCTTCACGCGCGCATGGGTGGGATCATACAGCGGTTCGAGATGAGCCATCGCTTTCACCACTTCATTGGCGACGACGAGTTCATATTTGCCGGCACGGACATACTCAGCACTGACGCCATTGGCGTAGCGCACATAGCCATAACCAATAGGTTTGCCGATCGTATAGCCATAGCCGCCGCTGGTCAGATAGCCTGCGAACGCGCCGTTGCGCAGAATGGTCTCGCGGCCTGACAGCACGATGTCCTCGCGTTCCGTGGTGAAACCCGTCAGCAGCTTGGTCAGCGGTGCCGATGCGATTTTTTCGCAGGCGTCGCGGCCGATGAACTCCACATCGGATTTGAGCTTCACCGCCCAGCCCAGCCCGGCATGATACGGCGTGTCATTGGGCGTGATGTCGGCACCCCAGGCGCGGTAGCCCTTTTCAAGCCTGAGCGATTCGATGGCGCGGTACCCCGCCGGTGTCACACCGCCACCGGCCATCAAGGCATCGAAGACCTCGCCGATTGCAGCGATTGGAACATGCAACTCCCAACCCAACTCGCCGACATAAGTAACGCGAAGAGCTCGAACGCGATGCGCGCCAATGGCGATCTCGCGGGCATGGCCAAACGGGAAGCCAGCGGGGCTGACATCGGCATCGGTAATTTTCTCGAGCACGGCACGCGCGGCCGGTCCCATCAAAGAGAGTGTGCCCCAGTCTTCGGTCACGTCTTTCAGACGTGCATCCAACCCCGGTTCGATGTGATCCTTGATCCACGCGAAGTCGTGGGTGCGGAAACCGGTTCCAGTGACGATATAGAAATGATCGTCGGCCAGCCGCGCCACCGTCAGGTCGCACTCGATGCCGCCACGGGTGTTGAGCATCTGCGTGTAGGCGAGCTTGCCCACCGCTGGCACGCGGTTGGCCATGATCCGGTCCAGTGCGCGCGCCGCATCTTTTCCAGCCAGCTCATACTTGGCGAAAGACGATTGGTCGAACAGACCCACAGCTTCGCGCACGGCCTTGTGCTCGCGGCCCACCGCCTCGAACCAGTTCTGCCGGCCCATGGAATAGATATCCCTGGGCTCAATACCTGCGGTCGCAAACCAGTTCGGCCGCTCCCAGCCGAGCTTCGAGCCGAAGCAGGCGCCCAGCGATTTCAGCCGCTGATAGAGCGGCGACACGATGCGCGGGCGGCCGCTGGCATATTCCTCATGCGGAAAACCGATGGTGTAGTGTTTGCCATAGGCTTCGAGCGTGCGCTCGCAGGTCCAGTCGCGGTCCTTATGCAGGTCGGAGAAACGCCGGATATCGACAACCCAAAGGTCCATCGGCGCCTCGCCCTTAGCCGCCCATTCGGCCAGCACCCAGCCTGCACCGCCGCCACTTGCAATACCGAAGGCATTGAAGCCGGCGCCGACATAGAAATTTTTCAGTTCCGGTGCGGCGCCCAAAATGAAATTGCCATCGGGCGTGAAGCTTTCCGGGCCATTGATCATTTTCTTGATGCCGGTCGTCTCAAGCGCCGGAACGCGCGCCAGGGCCTGGCTCATGTGCTGCTCGAAATGGTCCCAGTCATCCTCGAACAGCTGGAACTCGAAATTGTCCGGCACGTCACCTGTGGTCCAAGCCACGGGGTTCGGCTCATAGCCACCAAATACCAGTCCACCGACTTCCTCCTTGAAATAGGTGCGGCGGTCGGGATCGCGCAGCGTCGCCGCATCGGGGCTCAGACCCGCAACCTTCTCGGTGATAATATACTGATGCTTCACCGGCTGCAGCGGCACCGAGACTCCCGCCATGGCGCCGATTTGCCGCGCCCATTGCCCACCGCAGTTGATGACGGTCTCACAGGCGATGACACCGAGATTGGTGCGGATCGCCTTCACCCGGCCATCGACAATGTCGAAGCCCTCGACGCGGGCACCTTCGACAATTTTCGCGCCATGCATGCGGGCACCCTTGGCGAGGGATTGCGCGATGTCAGATGGTGATGCCTGGCCGTCACTCGGCAGCCATGAGGCGCCGACCAGATCGGACACCTCCATCAGCGGCCACATCTTCTTCACTTCGGCAGGCGACACCAGATGCATCTCCATGCCGAAGCTCTGCGCCGTAGTGGCGAGGCGCTTGTATTCGGTCCAGCGATCTTCATTGGTGGCAAGCCTCAGGCAACCCGTCATCTTCCAGCCGGTCGCCAATCCGGTTTCCTGGTCGAGCTTCTTGTACAGATCGACCGAATATTTCAGCACCTGGGTGATCGAGGCCGACGAGCGCAATTGCCCTACCAACCCCGCCGCATGCCAGGTCGAACCCGACGTCAGCTTGTTCTGTTCCAGCAGAATGACATCGGCCTTGTGGTCACGCGCCAGGTGATAAGCAGTGGAACAGCCGATAATACCGCCGCCGATGACGACGAACTGGGCGTGAGAGGGCAAGCTGGTCATGGTGATCCGTAAGTTTGGCGATAGCTGGCATAGACCGCCTCGAAGCGGCCGAGATATTCATTGGCATAGGCAACATAATCGACGCCCGGCGCATTGAGATGCAGTTCCGAAACCATGCCCCAGACGGCTTCGCGCAGTGCACTCGCGGCCTTCATGGCATGAAATGCCCGCCACAGGACCACGTCAGGCGGATGACCGAAATAGCGTTCGAGGATCAATGCTTCACCCGCTGCATCGAAGGAATTGTTGGCGGCGAGCGATGCCAGATCGAACATCGCCGTGCCGAAGGCACCATATTCCCAATCGATCAGCCACAGGCGCTGGCCATCGTCCATGAAATTGGTGGGCAGCACGTCGTGGTGGCCGAAGACAATGGGCAGCGGCACCTGGACAGCTTCGAGTTCATCGGCGATAGCCATCCAGCGCGGGACATCTTCCACACGGGCGTGATTGCCGGCTTTCAGGGTCGCGGCATAATCGCGGAGGATCTGGAACACCCAGAAGATTGCCCCCTGGCCCGCGATGTGCCTGCCCATCTCATTGTGGCAGCGCTTGAGGATCTCAACACAACGCCCAGCATTGGCCCGCACGTCGGCTTCCGCATAGGTGCGGGCCTGGATATGGCGCAGCACCATGATACCGTCCCCGGCATAAAGCACTTCAGGCGACAGTCCGGCCGCGAAGGCGGCACGCGATGCAATGGTCTCGCGGGTCCGCGACACCTGGTGGAAGGGATAGTCGCCGCCGACGCGGGCCACCCAGGTTGCCGCCGAATCGATGACCTTGAAACTGGCGTTGCTGACGCCGCCTTTCAGCGCTTCGACCGATTTCAGCCCACGCCACAGTGGCAGCGCCCGCACCCGGGCCTCCGCCGCGCCATCGTCCGTTGTGGTCTGCATTGCCTCAATCCCCGCCGTTCTCAGGACTTCCCATGAAGCGGCAGTATCCGTCAACGGTGCCAACATATGCCTGTGCGCAATGGTCATGGCGGTGCACCCACGGAATCCGTTGACCTTTGACCCTGACCTGCCCCAAAATGCCGAGCGAAATTCCAAACAGGGTGGCACAATGCAATATGAAGCACCGGAAACGACCAAGGCGGCAGTGAGCCTGCTCGCCAAGGCCAAGGGGAGCGCCTATGTGCTGGCGGGAGGTTCCGACCTACTCGTCCGCATGAAGGGCGGGTTCATCGAGCCCGAGCTCATCGTCGACATCAAGCGCATCAAGGCAATGCGCGAAGTCAAGAAGACGGCATCGGGCTGGACCATAGGTGCTGCCGTGCCCTGCGCGGCACTTGGCGAGACCAAAGCCCTGGTCAAGGATTGGCCGGGTGTTGTCGAGGCCGCGAACCTCATTGGTTCGAAGCAGATCCAGGGGCGCTGCACCATCAGCGGCAACATGTGCAATGCCGGCCCCGCCGCCGACAGCGTTCCGGCGATGATCGCGGCCGGCGCCAAGGCAGTGATCCAGGGGCCCAAGGGCAAGCGCACCGTGCCGGTCGAAGCCATTGCAATTGCGCCCGGCAAGACCTCGCTCAAGAAGGGCGAGTTGGTCGAGGCCATCCTGCTGCCGGCCAAGAAGCCCAAGTCGGGCGATGCCTACCTGCGTTTCATTCCGCGCACCGAGATGGATATCGCGGTGGTCAGCTGCGGCGTCAACCTGACACTCGATGGCAAGGGTGTTGTCACCGCGGCCCGCGTGGCGCTGGGTGCGGTTGCTGCAACAGTGCTTCTTGTCGATGCCGCCGCCAAGGCGATTATCGGCACCAAGCTTGACGAAGCAGCGCTCGACGCGCTGGGTGCAGCAGCATCTGCTGCCTGCCGTCCGATCGACGACAAGCGTGGCACCATCGAATTCAGAACCAAGGTTGCCGCCGTGCTGGCGAAGCGCGCCGCCAAGATAGCCTATACCCGCGCAGGAGGAAAATAATGGCCGTTCTCGTTTCCACCACCATCAACGGCGATCACATCGAATTCGCCTGCGAGCCTGACGAGACGCTGCTCGACGCGCTGCGCAACCGCATTGGCCTGACCGGCGCCAAGGAAGGCTGCGGCACGGGTGATTGCGGCGCCTGCAGCGTCACCGTCGATGGCCGCCTCGTTTGCTCCTGCCTCGTCCTCGGCGTTGAGGCCGAAGGCCGCAAGATCGGCACCGTGGAAGGCATGGCCGATGGTGCCAAGCTGCATCCGTTGCAGCAGAAGTTCCTCGATCATGGCGCACTTCAGTGCGGCATCTGCACGCCGGGCTTCCTCGTTGCCGCCAAGGCGTTGCTCGAGAAGACTCCCGATCCGTCGGAAGAAGAAATCCGCTTCGGTCTGGCCGGCAATCTTTGCCGCTGCACCGGCTATGACAAGATCGTGCGCGCCGTCCAGGACGCCGCTAAAGAAATGAGAGGAGCTTAATCATGCCGCTCGACAGCCACTACACCGGACAATCGTTCAAATCCGTCGGCACCCGCCCGCAGCGCCCCGATGGCCTCGACAAGGTCACCGGCCGCGCTAAATTTGGTGCCGACTATAATGCACCGGGCCAACTGGTAGGCCGCATCCTGCGCAGCCCCCACCCGCACGCCAAGATCAAGAGCATCGACACGTCCAAGGCCGAGAAGCTGGCAGGCGTCAAGGCCGTCGTCACCTCAGCCGACCTGCCCGACCTTACCAATGGCGATCAGGGCATGTTCGACATTCTCGACAATTGCATGGCCCGCAGCAAGGTCTTCTATGAAGGCCACGCGGTCGCAGCAGTTGCCGCCGTTGACGCTCACACGGCGCGCGCCGCCCTGAAGCTGATCAAGGTCGACTACGAGATTCTGCCGCATGTGACGGATGTCGATGAGGCCGTGAAGCCCAAGGCGCCGCTGCTGCACAAGAAGCTCTTCACCGAAGGCGTCGAGCCGAAACCCGACAAGCCGTCGAACATCGCCAAGCGCACCGAGTTCGGGCATGGCGATGTGGCGGCCGGTTTCGCCGAAGCCGACATCATCGTCGAGCGCAACTTCAAAACCGAGCAGACGCACCAGGGTTATATCGAGCCGCATGCCTGCGTTGCCAATGTCAGCCCGGACGGCACCGCCGAACTCTGGGTCTGCACGCAAGGCCACTTCGTTTACCGCAACCACTGCGCCCTGCTGCTGGGGCTCGATGCCGCGAAACTGCGTGTCACGTCATCGGAAATCGGCGGCGGCTTCGGTGGCAAGACCCACGTATGGGGTGAGCCCGTGGCGCTGGCGCTGTCGCGCAAGGCCAACCGGCCGGTCAAGCTGGTGATGACGCG
>JANLTS010000485.1:0-4018 GCA_031363045.1 Hyphomicrobiales bacterium | reverse complement strand
CGCAGCGTCCGTCGGTCGATGTTATCACCGGCACGATCAAGGCGAATTTCCCCACCCGCATGTCGTTCCAGGTGACATCGAAGATCGACAGCCGCACCATTCTGGGCGAGCAGGGTGCCGAGCAATTGCTCGGCCAGGGCGACATGCTCTACATGGCCGGTGGTGGCCGCATCTCGCGCCTGCATGCGCCGTTTGTTGCCGATGAGGAAGTCGAGAAGATCGTCAATCATCTCAAATCCCAAGGTGCCCCGCAATATCTCGAGGCGGTAACCGAGGAAGAGGATGAGGGCTCCTATGGCGAGCCCGGCGCTATGGGCTCGGAAGGCGGTGGATCGGGCGACGATCTCTATGACCAGGCGGTGGCCGTGGTGCTGCGCGACAAGAAGGTTTCGACGTCCTACGTCCAGCGCCGCCTGCAGATCGGCTACAACAAGGCGGCAAGCCTGATCGAGCGGATGGAAAAGGAAGGCGTCATCTCGGCCGCCAATGCCACGGGAAAACGCGAGATCCTGGTTCCAGGCGACAGTGCGCGGGTGTGATGGCCCGCCTCAAAATTGGCCGGTTCTTGCGGATAAGGAACCTATCGCTTACACGGGTGGCCGCAGGGTCACCAAATCCGGAAAGAGCAGGATGAACAGGTTTTCGCAACTAACCCGCCGCGCCGCCCTTGGTTTTGGCCTCATGGTTCTGCTGGGCGTTCCGGCGATGGCGGCCAAGGCCATCACGGTCACGCCGGAGCAGGCCAACTCCATCAACGCGATTTCAAAGTACATCAACAGTTTCAAGACGCTGCAAGGCGAGTTCTCACAGATCAGCCCCAAGGGCAATCTGTCGCGCGGCGTGTTCTTTATCCAGAAACCCGGCAAGATGCGCTTCGAATACGCGCCACCCAATCCCTTCCTCATCGTCGCCGACGGCAAGTGGCTGACGATCAAGAACGTGAAAAAGGAAAAGGGCGACCAGTTCCCGCTGTCGCAGACGCCGTTGCGACTTGTTCTCGGCAACAAGGTCGATATCTTGAAAGACACCGATATCCTCGGCTTCGAGGAGCAGGACGGCATCACCTCGGTGACGCTCGAAGACAAGGAATCGACACTTGGCGGCGGCCAACTCACGCTGGTTTTCGACAAAACCCGCAATGCCCTGCAGCAATGGGTGGTGATCGACGGCAAGGGCCGGCGCACCACGGTGACGCTCGAGAACGTCGTCGAGGGCATCAAGCCGGACCCCAAGCTGTTCGTCGTCAAGATTGACCGCAAGCAGCGCGATTCCAAGTAGCCGCTGCCAACCGGGCTTGCCATCGTGGCCCGGCTAAGGTTAATGCGTGAGGCATGACCCTCACCGTCGCCACCTGGAATATCAATTCGGTCCGCCTGCGGATCGGGCTCGTCACCAAGCTTCTCGACATGTGGAAGCCCGATGTTCTCTGCCTGCAGGAAACCAAGTGCCCGCAAGGCCAGTTTCCGTCCGGCCCCATCCGCGATGCGGGCTACGAGCACATCGCCGAATTCGGCCAGAAGGGCTATCATGGCGTGGCCATCGTTTCGCGGCGGCCCTTCGCGGCGCAGTCGACAAAGCCGTTTTGCGGCAAGGAAGATTGCCGTCATATTTCGGTGACGCTCGATACGCCGACGCCCACAACCATCCACAATCTCTATGTGCCGGCGGGTGGCGACGAGCCAGATCCAAAGGTCAACGAGAAATTCGCTCACAAGCTGCAGTTCATCGACGAGCTTGAAGACTGGTTCGGCGCGGATTGTGTGCCCGACGGCCATGAGGGCATCGTCGTCGGCGATCTCAACATTGCACCGCTCGAGCACGATGTCTGGTCGCACAAGGACCTGCTCAAGGTGGTCAGCCACACGCCGATCGAAACCGAAGGATTGCTCCGCCTACAGAAGAAGGGCAAGTGGACCGACGTGATGCGCCAGCATGTTCCGGCCGACCAGAAGCTCTATACGTGGTGGAGCTACCGCGCCAAGGATTGGGACGCCGCCAACAAGGGCCGCCGCCTTGATCACATCTGGTCGACGGCCAAGTTGGCCCCCAAGTGCCACAAGATCGAGGTGCTGCGCGAGGCCCGCGGCTGGCAGCAGCCATCCGACCATGTGCCGGTGATGGCGAGTTTCAAACTATAGGCTCTTGAAAGTGCGGGCCATATCGAAAGCCTGGCGGGCTATTCCAAGGTCATCCATCGAGTAATCGAGCTTGCGCGACAGGGCGCGGAAGACGGCGGCGCCGAAATCCGGATACTCGCGTGCCACCCGCATGAACAGCTCGCGGTCGATGCGGGCGGTCATCAGCGGTTCGCTGGCGCGCGCCGTGATGGCGTAGGCGGTTTCACCGATCATCGCCACTTCACCCAGCATGGCGCCCGGACCCGCTGAACCGATCTTTCCCGCCGTTTCGGCCGAGAGATCGACGCGTCCGCTGAGGATCAGGTAAGCCGCTCCGCCCTTGAAGCCCTGTTTGAGGACGATATCGCCGGACTCGAAGGCCTGGCGCACGGCGGAGAAGGCCAGCAGTTGCAAATGCACGGGCTCGCATTCCGCAAACAGCGGAATGCTGTGGAACGTCTCGGCGTCAGCCTTGACGCTCATGCGCCGCAGCCCGCCAATTCAAATCCAATGGTGACCCCGAATCCCATGTGATTCGGTTTACATGAGACGGACCAATTGCAGAAGGGGTTCGGCGGACCACCGAACCGTTCAGGGTATCAGCTTGTAGCCGCCGCCCTCGGTTACCAGGATTTCGGCATGGGACGGATCGCGCTCAATTTTCTGGCGCAGGCGGTAGACGTGGGTTTCCAGCGTGTGCGTGGTTACCCCGGCATTGTAGCCCCAGACATCGTGCAGCAGCACGTCGCGGCCGACGATCTGCTCGCCCGAGCGCAGCAGGAACTTGATGATGGCGGTTTCTTTCTCGGTCAGCCGGATCTTCTTGTTGTCGTCGCGCACCAGCATCTTGGCCGAGGGTTTGAACGTATAGGGGCCGACCTTGAACACCGCATCCTCGCTGTGTTCGTGCTGGCGCAGATGGGCGCGGATGCGGGCCAGCAGCACGCCGAAGCGGAAGGGCTTGGCCACATAGTCATTGGCGCCGGAGTCGAGGCCGAGGATGGTATCGGAATCCGAGGTCTGGCCGGTCAGCATGATCACCGGCCCCTTGTAGCCGTTGCGGCGGATGATCTTGCAGGCCTCGCGCCCGTCCATGTCGGGCAGATTGACATCGAGAATAACCAGATCGGCATGATCGGCCTTCACTGCCTTGACGCCGGCAGTGGCAGTGGAGGCATCGGTGACGACGAACTCATCGTGCAGAGAGAACTGCTCCCTCAGTGTCTCACGCAGCATGTCATCGTCGTCGATGATGATGATCTTCTTGGTGGTGCTCATAGCCAACCCTTTGAAATCTCTTGCCCGCGACCCCGCGGATGATAGGATGTTGCTTCCTCCTTTCAAGTATAAACAGCAACACACTTCGCCGTGAGCAAAATCATCACCCGTCTTCACGTTCGCGGCATCAGCGCGCGAGCCAGTGCCGGCATTCTCCAGGCCGGGGGATTGTCGGTGCCCTGTTCGCTGGGCCGCTCGGGCCGCAAACACTTGAAACGCGAAGGCGACGGCGCGACGCCCAAGGGTGTGTGGCAATTGCGCCGCCTGTTCTACCGGGGTGACCGCCTGCTGCCGCCGCGCACCGGCCTCAAGCCCAGGCCGATGCGGCCCCATGACGGTTGGTGCGAGACGGTGGGCGACCGCAACTACAACCGCCTGGTACGCATTCCCTATGCCACCGCCCACGAGACCCTGATGCGGCAGGACCGGCTCTATGACATCGTGGTGGAACTCTCCCACAACGAGCGGCCCCGGGCGCAGGGGCATGGCAGCGCCGTGTTCTTCCACTTGCGGCGCCAGGATGGCGGGCCGACGGCCGGCTGCATCGCCGTGGCGCTGAAGGACATGCGGAAAATCCTGGCGCTGTGCGGGCCTGGCACGAAGATCGTGGTTTGAAACCCTTG
>JANLTS010000480.1:0-7687 GCA_031363045.1 Hyphomicrobiales bacterium | reverse complement strand
CGCGTCCCGCCTGGCGCGCGGCGGCAGATATTTGTTGACGGGCTTGTAACCCATTTCGGGGAGCAGATCATAACCGCCGCGCTCCGCCACCAACTGCGACACCTTGGAATTTACATCGCCGAGATCACCGAAATGACGCGCACCCGTTGGACAGGCCTTGACGCAGGCCGGCTGGCGGTCCTCGGGCTCGAAGTTCACGTTGTAGATGCGGTCGACACACAGCGTGCATTTCTTCATCACGCCGTCGGTCTGGTCATACTCCCGCGCGCCATAGGGACAGGCCCAGGAACACAGCTTGCAGCCGATGCAGGTCTCAGGGTTCACCAGTACAATGCCATCCTCGGCACGCTTGTAGGAGGCGCCGGTCGGACACACGGTCACACAAGCCGGTTCCTCGCAATGCAGGCAGGAGCGCGGGAAGTTGACAATGCGCGACTGCGTCTCACCCTCCGCCTTCACTTCGTAACCGTGAATGCGGTTCAACCACACGCCCGAAGCCTCGGCGCCGTAAGCATTGGTATCGTTCAACGGTGCGGAATAGCCCTGCGCGTTCCACTCCTTGCACGAGGTGGCGCAAGCCTGGCAGCCGACGCAGGTGTCGAGATCGATGACGAGACCGAGCTTCTTGGCGGAGGGTGGAGGCAGCGAGGTCATTGATCTGCTCCAACTTGTTTGGAGCAACTATCCAAGAATTCGGCAACTTTTTCCCTGTCCAGATCAACCCTCAGAACTCGATCTGAAATTGAAACCTCCAAGTGCTTACTTGCGGCAAGTGCAGTGATTATTTCGCTTTTATCCTCGAAACTTCCCGACCAAAATGGTGGATTCGCTCCGAGCATATAGACTGTGCCGGACCTAAAGCTCAATCCATCAAAGTTGACCACGAATTCGCTCGATGAAGGCGACTCTTTAAACAGTTCTACCTGAGCCAACACAAAGAACCCCACAGAGGAACACTCAAATCCCACTTCCTCGTTTGGAGAAAGCTGGGCGATTAGTGTCACAGCTGCGCCTTGGGCTAAGGTGGAGATTGTCCACACCGTCATTTCGCCCTCCGGATTTTCTTGAGCACAGGGAATTGTGGCTCACTCATCTCATTCTGATCCGCCGCCTTCTCCACTCGCACCCGCAAATCGTACCACGCCGCTTGCCCGGTCACCGGATCGCTGTTGGAATAGCGGTAGCCACCTTCGCGCTTTGGCAGCAGTTCCGAGATCAGATGATTGAGCAGGAAGCCCTTCTTCGATTCATCCGCACCCGGAGCAAGGTTCCAGGCGCCCGAGCGTTTGCCGATGGCGTTCCAGGTCCACACGGTCTCGGGGTTGACGCCATCCATCAGCTTCGCTTGCCCCTTGATCTTGCCGTGGTGCGAGGTGACGTTCACCCAATCACCGTCAGCGATGCCGAGCTTCGCCGCCATCTCGCGCGCCATATAGAGCCAGTTGCGGCCGAGGATTTGCCTGAGCCAGGAATTCTGCGAACCCCAGGAATGATACATCGCCATCGGCCTCTGGGTCAGCGCATGCATCGGGAAATCGGCTCCTGATACCATCTCGCCCTCGAACGGCGGATACCAGAAGGGAATGGGATCGAAGTGGCCGAGGATGCGCTGCTTGTGGTCCTCCGTGGGCGGAATAATTTTGCCGTGGCCCTGCGCCGCCAGCCGGAACTTCTGCAGCGGTTCGCAATAGAGCTGGTGGATCACCGGCTCGGGCTTGCCCATGAAACCGAAGAATGTCGCCCAGTCGAGGTAGGCCCAGTTCACATGGCGGTAATATTTCATGTGATCGGGCAGCTCGTAATACCAGTGGCAGCCATTGTCGATATAGTGCTGCAGCTGTTCGGGGTTCGGCGACCCGCGGCCTTGTGCCTTGCCATTGGGTCCACGAAAGCCCGCCAGCGGGCCGATGCCAGGTGCACGCTCGTGGTTGACGATGTAATCGGCATAGCCACCGGGATAGCGCGGTGAGCCATCGGTGCGCGTCATGCCGGGGAGACCCAACCTGTTGCCGAGATCGAGCAGCACAGTCTGGAAGGGCCGCACATCGCGGTCCGGTTCGACAATCGGTTGGCGAATTGAATCGGCCGGGCCATCGGCCTCGGAAATCGGCCGGTCGAGCATCGAGATGCAATCCCAGCGCTCGAGATAGGTGGTGTCCGGCAGGATCAAGTCGGCGTAATGCACCATCTCGGAGGCATAGGCGTCGGAATAGATGATCTTTGGAATGGTGTAGGAACCGTCGGGCTCCTTCTGCGTCAGATATTTGATGGTATCCGGCAAATTCATGGCCGAGTTCCAGCTCATGTTGGCCATGTACATGAACAGGACGTCGATGCCGTAGGGGTCCTTCTTTGCCGCATTGGTGATGACCATGTGCATCATGCCGTGGGCTGCCAGAGGTGCATCCCAGCTATAGGCCTTGTCGATGCGCTGCGGCACGCCCTCCGCATCAACCAGCAAATCCTCGGGCGAGGTGACAAAGCCCAAGGGCGGCCCGGGCAGCGGCGTGTTGGGTTTCACCTGCCCCGGCTTTCCCGCCGGTTTGACGCCGGGTGGCGGTGGCTTGGGGAATGGCGGCTTGTAGCGGAAGCCGCCCGGCACATCGATGGTGCCGAGCAATATCTGCAGCAGATGAATGGTGCGGCAAGTCTGGAAACCGTTGGCGTGGGCCGAGATGCCGCGCATGGCGTGCATGGAGACCGGACGGCCCAGCATCTTTTCGTGGTATCGGCCCAGGTGATCCGTCCACGGAACATCAAGCTCGATCTGTTCTTCAAACGCCGTGCGGGCCAGTTCGGCGGCCAGCCGCTTGATCGTCGCCACCGGAACACCGCAACGTTCGGAGACGGCCTCGGGTGCCCATTCAGGGTTAAGGAAACGCTCAGCGATCAACTGAAAACTGGTCACCACCCGCCGGCCGTCGGGCAATTTGAAGCGTCCCATGAGTTTCGGCAGCGCATCGGGTGAAAGGGCCGGCATCGGTGTCCCAGAATGCGCGTCCCAGACGAGGGCCGAGCCTTGCGCATTGCGGGCGAACAGCCCGTCGTCGGCGCCTCCCGAATTCTCGATCACCAGCCACGGCGAATTGGTGTAACGCAGCAGATAGTCGCCATCAATCTTCTGGGCCGAGATCAATTCGTGGATCAAGGCACCGACCAGCAACCCATCCGTACCCGGACGAATGCCGATCCACTCGTCGGCAATCGCCGAATAGCCGGTGCGGATCGGGTTGATCGAGACGATCTTGACGCCCCGCGCCTTCAACTGCCCCAGCGCCTTCTTGATCGGGTTCGAGGCATGGTCCTCGGCGACGCCGAACAGCATGAAGTATTTTGTGTGTTTCCAGTCCGGCTCGCCGAACTCCCAGAACGAGCCACCAAATGTATAAAGCCCGGCCGCCGCCATGTTGACCGAACAGAAACCACCATGGGCGGCATAGTTGGGCGTGCCGAATTGCGCCGCCCACCAACCGGTCAATCCTTGGGACTGGTCGCGGCCGGTGAAGAACGCGAGCTTCTTGGGGTCGGTGTTGCGCACTTCCGAGAGCCACATGGTGGCGGTGCGCAGCGCCTCTTCCCATTCGATTTCGCGGAACTCGCCGAGCCCACGCTCACCCACCCGGATCAGCGGCTTTGACAGCCGGGCCGGCGAATAATGTTGCTTGATGCCAGCGGCCCCCTTGCCGCAGATGATGCCCTTGTTCACCGGGTGATCGGGGTTGCCGTCGATATAGGTGACCGTGCCGTTCTTCAGGTACACCTTGATGCCGCAGCGGCAGGCACACATGTAGCAGGTGGTGGTCTTGATCTCGTCCCAGGTCTTGGGCGAGGTGTTGACGGCGGGTTCGGTCATGTTCTGCCTGTGAAGGGTCGAATCCGCTCTACTCTATCGGCTCCCTTGGCCCTATGATAGGTCCAGAGCGATCATTCACAGGAACCAAATTGCGCGACTGGCTCGTCCATATCCGCCGCAACGAACATGCGAGCCTGCAAACGCAGATCCGCGAGGCGCTGGTCTCAGGCATTCTCGATGGGCAATTGACGCGTGACGAGCCGATCCCGTCAACGCGCAAGATGGCCAAGAGTCTCGGCGTGTCGCGCAACACTGTGGTGCTCGCCTATCAAGGCCTGTTGGATGACGGCTATCTCGTGGCCCGCGAGCGCTCAGGCTATTACGTCGCCGAGAAGGCGCTCGAGACCGTCGTGCCGCAGAAGCCGCAGCAGAAGCCGCGCGCCGTCTCTTCAGGCCTTGATTGGTCGAAACGGCTGATGATCGGCCCGGCGGCACAAGCCAATGTTTCTAAGCCATTGGACTGGCAATCATATGCCTATCCCTTCATCTATGGCCAGGTCGATCACACCCTGTTTCCGCTGGCGGAATGGCGCGATTGCGCCAGGCAGGCACTCGGCAAGAAATGGCTCGGCTCGTGGACCAATGACACCTGGGCCCATGACGATCCGTTGCTGGTCGAGCAGATCCGCCGCCGCATCCTGCCGCGCCGTGGCATCATGGCCAATGACGACGAAATCCTGGTGACGCTCGGCGCCCAGAACGCGCTCTATATCCTCACCAGCCTGCTAGTCGGCCCGAAGACCCGTGTGGCGATGGAGGAGCCCGGCTATCCCGATGTCCGCAACATCTTCAATCTCAAGACATCAAACGTGTCGCTCATCCCGGTCGATGCCAAGGGGCTGACGCTACCCGATGACATCAACGTGGCTGATGTCGTCTTCACCACGCCCAGCCACCAGTTTCCGACCACCGTCACCATGCCGCTCGAACGCCGCATGGAACTCTTGAAGCGTGCCTCGAAGCACAATTTCATTGTCATCGAAGACGACTACGAGTTCGAGACGAATTATGTCAACGAGCCCTGCCCAGCCTTGAAGTCGCTCGATGATGAAGGCCGTGTCATCTATGTCGGCTCATTGTCGAAGACGCTGTTTCCCGGGTTGCGCCTTGGTTTTTTGGTGGGGCCAAAGGAACTGGTGGCGGAAGCCCGCGCACTGCGCCGGTTGATGGTGCGCCACGCGCCCAACAACAACCAGCGCACGGCGGCACTGTTCCTGTCGCTCGGCCATCATGACACGCTGATCCGCCGCCTGCACCGCGCCTATCGCACCCGCTGGGAAATCATGGGCGCGGCTCTGAAACAATACATGGCGGATGCTGCCCGCGTGCCGAGTTTCGGCGGCACCAGTTTCTGGGTGAAGGGGCCAGCCAAGCTCGACTGCGACGCTTTGGGACGTTTGGCAGCCAGCAAGGGCATCCTGATCGAGCCCGGCCGCATCACCTTTGGTGCTGCCGATCCCCCGCGCAATTATTACCGCCTGGCGTTTTCTTCGATTGACGAAAGCAAGATCGAGCCGGGCGTCAAGTTGCTGGCACAAACGATCTCGAGTTCCTGACGCATGGCCGTACCGCATCGCGACAATCGCCTACTGGCGTTGATCTGCATTCTCTCTGCCATCGGGTTCGCAACGACGCAGGATGCAATTCTGAAGGCCATGTCGGGTGAGTATTCAGTCTATCAGGCCGTCATACTGCGCTGCTTTGGCGCGTTTCCGATTCTGTTCGGCTTGCTGTGGCACCGTGGGGCTCTGGACGAACTGTTTCCGGTTCTTCTGCCGCGGGTGATCTTGCGCGCCAGTGTGCTGTGCACCGCGCATCTGGCGTTCGTCCTGTCACTGGCAGCTTTGCCGTTGGCAACGGCCGTTGCCATCTATTTTACCATGCCGTTTTTTGTGGCCGGGCTTGCCGGCCCGCTGCTTGGCGAGACGGTGCGGTTGCACCGCTGGCTGGCGATTGCCGCCGGTTTCACGGGCGTGCTGGTCATGGTCCGGCCCGGTGCCGAGGCTTTCGAACCGGCGGCGCTGCTGTCGCTCTATTCGGCAATGGGTTATGCCTATGGCCAGATGATCGGCAGACCATTGGCGCAAAAGGTTTCGCCCGTGGTCATCGCCTTGTGGCAAAACGCAATCTACTTCGCGGTGGCGCTCTGCCTTGCAGCCATCTTCAACAGTTTCGATTTCAGCTGGGTCAACCACAAGAGCCTGATCTTCCTGTCACGGCCTTGGAATGCCATGCCGCTGTCCGATGCGCTGGTTATGCTGTTCATTGGCGTACTGGCATCGGTGGCAATGCTGCTGTTCATCACTGCCTACAAGTTCGGCGAATCGAACTTTGTGGCGCCTTTCGAATACTCGTCGATGATCTGGGCTGTGGCCTATGGCGTGTTGTTCTTCGGGGACTGCCCAGACATTTACACCTGGATCGGCGCCGCCATCGTAGTGGCAGCCGGAATTCTCATGATCCTGCGGGACCGGCAACTTGACCGGGCTGTGACTTGAAAAACAAATCCTCTAAGGCAAGGCCTGACTATCGTCTTTCGACTTGTTCTGGCTTTCCCGCAAGGCGCCCAGCGCCTCGTAGTAAGCATAGTCGAGGCAGGTGGTAACTTTGGGCAGGCCGATGGCCAGCGCCTCGCGCCGCAATTGCAGCAGGCCGTTGATCACCACTTCCATCGAATTTGATCTCGACTTGGCGGAAGGTACAGCATCCGGCCGGGCAGACTTTTCTTTTGGGGCGCTTTGTTTCATGGCCGATATCCCAAAACAAAAGAGCGCGTGCAGCGCATTACCGTTGTCGAATCGAGTGGATATCCGTTTGCGAACTGACTATGCACTGACAACTCCCATTAACCCGGGACCGAGCCGCTGACGTGAAGGCTCATGCCCTGATGGCAATTAATTACAATATTACTAAATTATCAATGCCTGAGAAGTATCATGGTTGCGGGTTAAGCAACTCAGAGATGCGCAGCTTTTCGGAACGGCGGGCCATAAGATTAACCAGACGGTTGGCGGGTAACTAAGCTTACGTTATCGTCAACTTTGCTCGTACTACAATCCAAAGCGCTTCGACAGCAGCCCCGCAAGCGAATGTGGCGGGAATGGAGTTTCGGCATCAACACCGCGCCGGGCCCAGATCGAGGCATACATGTGCATGAAGGGTGTGTCGGGTGGCTGACGGGCATCGAGAAAGTGACCGGGCACATTCCACCACGCCACGGGATCAACCGCTTCGGGAGGCAGAATGGTAACGCCGTGGCCGGGATTATCGAGCATCAGGCGCGACAGCATGTGCGGCCCAACATTCTCCCACGTGCGATCTTCGGCGTTGAGGCCCGCCACCTGATTGGCGGCGAGGTGCCACAGGTCGCCAGCCCGTGGCGCCGGATTGGCCATCACGCAATTGGTAACCTGCGTCAGGCTTTCGCCAGTGGCGGTGGGTTCGGCATGGCGGAACGGCCGCCGCTTCTCGGAGGCGATAAAGGGCTCCACCGCAATGCCCGGTTCGGAGGTCAGCGCCACCACATCCATGTCGGACCAGATGCCGCCGCGTTCCGCCAGCACGCGATAACGGAACAGGCTGCTGAGATAAGCCATGTTGCCAGCAATATCCGGCGTTATCGCCAGGATTTCATTGGCATCGCGCAGTTCGGCGCCAGCTGCCGGCAGACGTTGCAGATCATAGGTCCACAGTGTCACGTGGTAACCATAGGCCAGAAAGCTTGCTAGGCTCAGCCGGGCCAGTTGCGACAGTTCGCCGGAAATCCAGAGCATGTGAACAGGAAGATCTTGCAGCATGTATTGGCCCTAAATCGGATAACCGGCCCAGCCCTTG
>JANLTS010000447.1:0-4278 GCA_031363045.1 Hyphomicrobiales bacterium | reverse complement strand
CTCGCGTTCGTTGAAGTGAGTCTTGCCGGGCCTGATGACAAGCAAGCCCGCCTGTTTGATACCGATCAAGGTGGCCTAAGGGTTGGTTGCTAACCGATCTTGGGGAAGTCTCGCAGAAAATCACTGACGGTGCTCACAAGACCCCGACATACGTGGACAAGGGGGTGCCATTTATCAGTGTGAAGGATTTCAGCGGCGGAAAGCTAGACCTCTCCAACACGCGTTTCATTCCCGAGCACGAACATCAAGCGCTCTATCAGCGGTGCGATCCGCGCCGAGGCGACGTCCTGATCGGTCGCATTGGAACGCTTGGAAAAGCGGTGCTTGTCGATACGGATGTCGAATTTAGTCTGTTCGTGAGCGTGGGGCTGATTCGCTTTGACCATAACAATCTGAACCCTAGTTTCTTCCGCTTGCTGTTGAACTCTCCATTTGTTGAGGCCGAGTTTGATCGGATCAAAATCGGCGGGGGCACCCACACCAACAAACTAAACCTTGGCGATCTTTACACGGTGGCGATTCCCCTCCCACCGCTCGCCGAACAGCACCGCATCGTCGCCAAGGTCGATGAGTTGATGGACCTGTGCGACCGGCTGGAGGCGGCCCGGGCGGGCCGCGAGAGATTACGCGACCGGCTGGCGGTAGCGAGCCTCGCCCGCCTCAACGCGCCTGATCCCGAAACATTCAAGGACGCCGCCCGCTTCGCCCTCGACGCGCTGCCCGCCCTCACCACGCGCCCCGACCAGATCAAGCGCCTGCGCCAGACCATCCTAAACCTCGCCGTCCGCGGCAAACTCGTGCCGCAAGACCCGAACGACGAACCGGCAGCTTTCGAACTGCGGCTGGTCGAAAAACTGAAAGCCAAGCAGGATCTCAAGAAGCCCAAAAATGTGACGCAAATTGAGGATGCGGAACGCTGGTGCTCGACACCAAAGGGCTGGGTTTGGGCTCGTTGGGATCAAGTGACTGATTGGATCACTTACGGTTTCACGCGTCCAATGAAGCACGTGGATGAAGGCGTCCCAATTGTTACGGGAAAGAACGTAAACGAGGGGCAAATCATCTTTGAAACTGTAAGTTTGACGCCGAAAGGCTTGTTTGATGCGCTCAACGAAAAGGACAAGCCTCAACCCGGTGACATCTTGATTACGAAAGACGGTTCTATCGGCAGAACTGCAATTGTCGAAGAAAGGCATCTGCCCTTCTGCATCAATCAGAGCGTCGCAGTGATGTGGCTCCGATCTTGTCACTTCGATCGACACTATTTGAAGCTTATTCTGGACTCGCCGCAGACGCAGGAGACGCTGCTTGAAAAGACGGCTGGTGTTGCGATCAAACATATCTCGATCACCGATCTCGGGAAAATGGTCTTTCCCCTCCCACCGCTCGCCGAACAACACCGCATCGTCGCCAAGCTGGATGCACTGATGGCGCTCTGCGACCGGCTGGAGGCGAGCTCCGCGACAACTATCATGCGGACGGCAGGGACCTAAAAGAACGGATTTCAAACGCCCGTGGCCGTCTGCCGCCTGACGCCAACGAGGCCGCACTGAACCGCCTGCGAAAGTTGGCGAACGCGATCTTGCATCTTGACCGAGAGAAAGACGAGGGCCTTCGTACTATGGACGGTGTACGTTTGGAAAAAGACATTATCTCGCTTCTTTTTGTCCTTCGTGCACTTATAGAGGGTGCCAAATGATGACCATACACGCAAAGCAAACGGATGGGGGTTGGGGGCGATACGCACATGGCGCTTTGCGATTGGCTGGAGACGAGCGTCTCTATCCCGCCTGCATGCGCCCTACCATCTCCATAAGCCTGTCGAGTTTTTCGTCCTGCCCTTCCTTGCGGCCTGCGCTCCGGATCAACTCGCCTTGCCGGTACAGCGATACCTTCCCATAGCTGGTGAATGTCGTCAGAGGGCTTTCATGCCCGAGGTTCTGGCTCCAGGCCTTGAACTCCTCCGGGGTCTTGCACACCTGCTCGCCGAGAATGGTGAGCGTGTCGCGGAAACTGTGAGGATTGAAATAGGGTATCCCGGCCCGGGTGAACGCAGCCTTGAAGATATGGCGGATTTGACCGGCTGATGACCAGGGCATTGGCTCAAGGCCATCGCCCATGAATCCACTGGCCTTGCTGGCGATGACCCTGGTGCGCGGGAACAGCGGGTCATCGTTGCCAAAGAGTCTCTTCTCTCTGAGGAACGCGACCCATTCGATGACGATGCGCTCGATCTCCGGTCCAACAGGAAAGAAGAATGTCTCGATGCGTTTCGAGAACTTCGTCTTCACCTCCGATGGGTCTTGAATGACAAGACGCTGATGAATGTCGATGTGCTTAAGCCGCAATGAGGAAATGGCACTGTCCCGAATACCCGTGAGGATGGCGAAGGCAAACAGTGCACGGTCGCGCATTTCAATTTCCGTTGCCGCCGGCATGGCTGCAAGCGTGGCATTGACCTGTTCGAGGGTCGGGAAGCGCTTGGTTCGGTTCGAAGTGGCGATGGCGACTTCCTTCCGCGACAGGTTTAGATAGCGGATATCGGCGGGCGCGATCTTGGAGCGGTAGCCAGGCTGGCGGGACAGCCAGCGGAAGAAGGCTTGAACGGCCTGCACGGTCGAATAGACTGTAGCTCGGCTCAATGGCTTGTCCGTGCGCACCGCGTGGAGCTTCGTCAGATGCTTCTTGAACCGGATGGCCCGTTCCTTCTCGAAACTGGTGAAATCCTCCCAGACGGTAAAGTCCTCGTAACGGGAAAGAGCCTTTCGGATGCCATCGACAGTCGAATCCGCCATCTGGTCGGCCTGCTTCAAGAGGATGAAATAGTCGCGTTTGATGCGCTCGTTGCGGGGATTGTACGTCATCATGGTGATTCCTCTGTCTCCAAGCCACAATTCACGGCGGCACCGACACACGCCGTTATGTGTTCCGTTGCTGTTGGTTGGAGCGAGGCGCTTTCCCCGTGGATTGCGTTGTGACGGCGTGAAACCGCTTTGAACATGCGGGTGCCGCAAACTTCGCAATTGCCCACCGCGCGCATGACGCGGGCGTTCTGGTTTTCAAGGCTGAGGATACCATCCTTTGGCGAACGTGGCGCGCGGCATTTAAAGCAGAACAACTCGCCTGGCGCGCAAGTGCGCTTCCGGCGCTTCTGCTGATGGTGGAGATAGGCAATCAGGTCGCTGCCATGGATGAGGAGAGGCCTGCGGCCGTCGATGGACTTAAGGCCAGACGCCATCCAGTTGCGGACCGTGTTGGGATGAACGGTGAAGAGCTCTGCAATCTCGTCCACAGTGAAGGTTGCGTCGCGCTTGACGAGGCGAGCGTTCGGGGTCCGGCTGCTGCTTGCGCCCTGCATGGCAGTCACTCCGGCGGGTGGGGAACTAGGTCTGGTCACCCATGGAGCGAGCCTTTAGACGGCTGAGATAGGCATTCACATCTGCATCAGACCAGCGCAGGGCTTTGCCGATGCGCAATGGCGGCAATTCCCAGCTACCGTCGCTAAGCTTGTTGCGGATGGTTTTGGCGGGAATCTTCAAGATTCCCGCGAGATCATTAAGGTCGATGAGCTTGTCCAATGTCATGGTCCTAGAACAATTAGTGAAAATACTGTACTGACTAGGACGCACACATCCCGCCATTGACCGCCTTGTACCGCGATTCCCTGTTGTACTGCAATGGCAGTACGTGTATTGTCGGGACAGATTAGGATAGGATTTGGTTATGCCGCCCGAAAAACAGAGTCGAACCAAGACGCAGACACTTTCTTTGAGGCTCGATCCCAAGACCCGCTTCATTCTGGAGTTCATGTCTCGCATCAGGGGCCAGAGCATCACGGTAGTAGTTGAGCGAGCGATCAAGGAGTCTGCAGACCAGGCAGGGCTCGGTCCAAAATACGATGGCAGAGGAAATGAGGTCGAGCAGAAGACTTGGCTGAACTACTGGGATCCCGACGAAAGTGTGCGGCTGCTGATACTGTTTGGGGACCGCGACTACCACACCACTTATGAGGAAGACGAAATTCGACGCTTCACCGAGGATCACTGGGAGTTCTTTTACACGTCGTCAGCCGTCAACATCGTAAAGCGAACCTGCGCGAATGTCCTGTGGCCAAACCTCTCCCAGTATTTGACGATGTGGCAGTCCTCGCGTGAGAAGGATTACTGGGCTGCCGGCAGAATGATGGCCGATGACCTGACGCAGGCGGGTATCGCTGCTCCTGTTTGGCCGCGAACCCCAACTATCAAGGAAACGCCAGCAACGACACCACTCAAGGCT
>JANLTS010000429.1:0-1771 GCA_031363045.1 Hyphomicrobiales bacterium | reverse complement strand
TCAGTGCCGAAGCGAATGAAATCTGTAAGTAAAATCAGATTTAATCCGTGGCTCCACGAGAGATTCAGAATTCTGTATCGCTCGTTCGATGACAGTCAAACATCTTTAACATCGCATCGTCTTCATCCAATTGGATGAGGCAAAAGAACTTTCTTGCATTAAGCTAAATTTGTCAAGCCAGAATGCGGTCTTGCTCCGGCACACGCACCGTTGGCGAGTTTCGTTGCTAACTGGTCAATTGCTCGCGGGTGATCCAGAAGACTTCGCCCTGACTCTCTTCGGTGTCGAGCCAGAGGAAATCGAGATGCGGGTATTCGGCCACCAGCAACTGGCGGCCGGTGCCAACTTCGCACAGCAATCCGCCGCCGGGATTGAGATGCTCCGCTGCCCGATCAAGAATGCGCCGCACGATGTCGAGACCGTCTTCACCTGCGATATGGGCGATAATCGGTTCGTGGCCATATTCCGCCGGAAAGGCCGCGACTTCGGCGCCCGCCACATAGGGCGGATTGGCGATGATGAGATCATAGGTTGAGGCTTCAACCGCTTCGAAAAGATCGCCCTGCAAGAGATTGATCCGATTTGTATAATCATGGTCCGTCAGATTGATGCGGGCGACTTCAAGTGCGGCTTCCGAAAGGTCTGCCGCGTCAATTTCCGCGTCGGGGAAAACACCTGCCGCGAGGATCGCCAGGCAGCCTGAACCGGTGCAGAGATCGAGAACACTCGCAACCTGTGACACATCATCGATGAGGCTCATGTCCTCGCCGCCGAAGATGCCGGAGAACATCAACTCGCCAATGTAGGAGCGCGGCACGATCACCCGCTCATCGACGTAGAAGGGCACGCCATGGATATAGGCGCGCTTCACCAGATAGGCGGCGGGCATGCGGGTATCGATCCGTCTACGGATGATCTCCGCAAGTGCTGACCGCTCGTCCGGCAACAAGGTTGCATCGAGCCATGGATTGATGTCGTCAACCGGCAGGTTCAGGGTTTCGAGAATGAGGAAGGCGGCCTCATCGATGGCCGAGGTGGTGCCGTGGCCGTGACTGAGCCTGGCTTTACGGAACTCGGTCAGCGTCCAGCGGAGAAAGTCGCGAATGGTCTTGAGTTGGCTGGAGGCGGCGCTGATGTCTGGCATGGTGGAAATCCCCCGCGAAACGCCGCACGGCGCTTGAATCATGATGACAACTACATTCACAGCCTCGCCGGAGAAAGTCCAGATCGGTGGCTGTCACGAGGCCCTGGCGCGGAGGTCCGCGCGGGTGCTGAAGATTGAAGCGACGACAAAGACCATGAAAATGGCGGCCATCGAGAAGGGCAGGCCGTCTGGTCCGAGCCCTGCCATCGACCAGCCCGCCAGCAATGACCCGGCAAGGGCGCCGATGCCCCACATGGTGGAGAAGGCTGCCGTGCCGGTGACCAGTTCATGGCCGGAGAAGCGCTCTCCCAGCTCGCCCAGCGCCACCGAATAGATGCCAGCCGAGGTGGCACCCATCACGGTCAGCACCGGCCACAGGGCCCAGGTTCCGAAGGTGAACGGCACCAATGCCGAACACAGAGCAGTGGCGATGCCGCAAGCCGTCATCACAATGCGCTTGGGGAAATGATCGGCGCACCAGCCGATGGGAAATTGCAACACGGTGTTGCCGATGACGAAAGCGGTCAAAGCCATGGCGGCGGTGGTCTGGTCGAAGCCCTTCTTCACTGCATAGACGGGGAGGAAGCTCAGGTTGGCGGCATCGATGATGGCGAACATGCCGACGGC
>JANLTS010000414.1:0-4361 GCA_031363045.1 Hyphomicrobiales bacterium | reverse complement strand
GAAACCATGGCCGCCGTCGATCTGCTGCGGACGCATTTCCCGGAGTTGAAAGTCCGCGTTGTCAACGTCGTCGATCTGATGAAACTCCAATCGCAGAGCGACCATCCGCACGGCTTGAGCGATGCGGAGTTCGACGGGCTCTTCACTGTCGATAAACCGGTCATCTTCGCCTATCATGGCTATCCCGCGCTCATTCACCGGCTCACCTATCGGCGCGCCAATCACCGCAATTTTCATGTGCACGGCTACAAGGAAGAAGGCACGACGAGCACGCCGTTCGACCAGGTGGTGATGAACGATCTCGACCGCTTCCATCTCGTGGCCAACGCCATTGATCGCGTGCCACAACTTGGCGCGAGCGCTGCTCCGGTGAAGCAGGCCATTCTCGGCAAGCTTGCCGAACACAAACGCTATATCGCCGAACACGGCGAGGACATGCCGGAAATCCGCGACTGGCAATGGGCGGAAGGCGCGTAGTCCCATGCCGATGCTTCAGCGTCTGCATCTCGTTCGGCACGGTGAAACGGCATGGTCGCTCTCGGGCCAACATACTGGTCGGACCGACATTCCATTGACTGAAAAGGGCGAACAGGACGCCCGTGAGCTGGCGGAACGGCTTCATGGCGTCAGTTTCAACCGCGTATTCACCAGTCCGCTGCAACGTGCACGCCGAACAGCCGAGTTGGCCGCATTGAAGAGCCTTGCGGAAATCGATCCCGATCTCGCGGAGTGGGACTATGGCGACTATGAAGGACAGCGCCCAGATGAAATTCGCGAGAGAAAGCCAGACTGGAACATCTTCCGGGACGGCTGCCCGCACGGTGAATCGCCAACCCAGGTTTCCTTGCGCTCGGATCGGGTCATTGCCAGACTCCGGAACCTGGAGGGCGACATAGCCATCTTCTCGCATGGCCACTTCGGACGCGTCCTCGCTGCGCGCTGGATCGGACTGGAGATCGGATATGCGCGGCATTTTCTTCTCGGCACGGCGTCGCTCAGCATTCTGGGCTACAGCCATAAACTTGTCACCGAGCCGGCAATCATTCTATGGAATGCGCCACCTGATGAAACTTTCTTTGATTAGCCAGCCGATTCGCGCTTGCAATCGACCCACGATCGCAAGCAGCACCGGGCTTGCAGACTGAACTTCAATGGAGGGGCCGTGAAAGACCCATATGAGATCCTGGGGCTGGCGCGCACCGCTTCGCCCGATGACATCCGCAAGGCCTACCGCCGCCTCGCCAAGAAACTGCATCCCGATCTCAATCCCGGCAACAAGGAGTCGGAGGAGCGCTTCAAGGATGCCGCTTTGGCCCATGAGTTGTTGTCCGATCCGGACAAGCGCAAGCGTTTCGACGCGGGCGAGATCGACGCGTCGGGAACCGAGAAAGTGCGGCAGCGCTACTACAAGGACTACGCGGCCGAGGCTCCCGGTGGCAGCCCCTATGACAACCGCTCGGGTTACGCGGATTTCGCCGGTTCGGACGATCTGTTCGCGGAATTGTTCCGCCAGCAGGCGCAACAAGCGCGGCGCGCGCCGGGCGCCGATCTGCGCTACCGCCTGGCCATCGATTTTCTCGACGCGGTCAATGGCGCGAGCAAGCGTCTGACTTTGCCGGACGGCGGCACGCTTGACGTGTCCATCCCGGCGGGCATCGCGGAGGGCCAGACCTTGCGGCTGCGCGGCAAGGGCGTGCCATCGGGCGGCGAGGGCGAGGCGGGAGACGCGCTGGTGGAGATTTCCATCACACCGCACCGCTTCTACACTCGGCTTGGCGACGACATCCATTTGGACCTGCCCGTCACCCTGACCGAAGCGGTTCTGGGGGCGCGCGTCAAGGCGCCAACGCCATCCGGTCCGGTGATGCTCGCCGTGCCCAAGGGATCGAACACCGATACTGTGCTCCGTCTCAAGGGCAAGGGCGTCGCTCGCCGCGGTGGGCATGGCGATGAATTGGTCACGCTCAAGGTCATGCTGCCTTCGGAGGCGAACCCTGAGCTTGAGGCCTTCCTGTCCACATGGGCGCCGGGGCCAAGCTACGACCCGCGCCGGGAGATGCAGCCATGATCATCGCCAAACTGGACTTCCTCTATCGCGCCGGGCTCGATCAGGAGACCCTCGACATCTGGATCGAGGAGGAATGGCTGGTTCCCGCCGGGACCGGCACCGAACTGGCGTTTTCCGAAGCCGATCTCGCCCGGGTGCAATTGATCCGGGATTTGACCGACGGCCTCGGTGTCAACGGCGAGGGCGTCGGCGTCATCCTGCACTTGCTTGACCAAATGCATGGACTGCGGTTCGCCATGGCCGGCCTTCTGGAATCCGCCCGGGGCAAAGATGGAAGCCGTGTGTGAGATTTCTCGAGTTACTACGGAACCTGCGGCAGTTTGCACCGTTATGTTTGTTGCAGTCAACAAGAGGAGGACGCCGTTCATGAGCCAGCAGCATTTCCATGCGGTCATGTGGATTGACCACCACGAAGCGCGCGTGTTCCATTTCAGCCAAGACGATGTGGAAGCCCTGGTGTTGCGGCCCGACCATCCGACGCGCCACATCCACCACAAGTCGAACACCATCGGAAGCGGTCACGAGGTCCTCGCTCCTGAATACCTGCGCGCCGCCGCGCAATCGATCGCCGGCGCAGGCGCGGTTCTCGTCACCGGGCCTTCAAACGCCAAGACCGAATTGATAAAGCACATTGAAAAGCACGAGCCCAAACTGATGAAAATCATACTGGGTGTCGAAACTGTCGACCACCCCTCAGACGCGCAACTCGTCGCCTACGCCCGGACGTATTTCAAGGCGAAGGACCGCATGCAGCCACAAATTGCTTAGCGGCCAGTGATGATCCGGCCCGCTCCGGTGTTCAAGCAGAAAACGCCCAGGCAAAGTCCAAGGCGGAGCGCCAGATGAATTCAACTGCCGCCCAGGACAACCATCAGGGAGAGCTCGCACTTTCCAATCGTCTGAACCAGCACTGCCTCTGCACAACGCTGGACCGCAAACTACTGGCGGAGGCCGTCGGCCGCGCGGCGGATGATCCCGCGTTCAACATGGACCAGCTTGAAAGCCGGTCGAACCTGCTCTCCAACGTTCTGGTTTTCCTCTCGTCGGATGATATCGCTGATATGCACGGCATCGTCGAAGCCATCGAGGCCACAGCGAAATTGCCCGATTATCTCAACGCAGTCCTCGCCTGGGCGCCGGAATCCGCGCAACGGGATTTTGGCCCGCTTGGCGCTTTCATGGGCTATGATTTCCATCTCGATGACAGCGGGCCGAGGCTGATCGAAGTGAACACCAATGCCGGTGGCGCCTTCATCAACGCCCTGCTCGCCAAATCCCAGAAAGCCTGCTGCAGCGAAATCGAGCGCGGGCTCATCGAGATGCAGGCGGAAGAATTCGATGGCCACGCCCGGGACGTATTCATCTTGGAATGGCGGCTCCAGCGTGGCGCAGGCCGGCCGCGCCGCATGGCGATCATCGATGACCGGCCGGAAGAGCAGTATCTCTTTCCCGAATTCATTCTGGCGCGGCAGTTGTTACGCAAGAATGGCATCGATGCCGTGATCGGCAATGCATCGGCGCTCGAATACAAGGCGGGCAAACTCCTTCTGGACGGGCAGGAGATCGACCTGGTCTACAATCGGCTCGTCGACTTTTCGTTGGCGGACCCCAGTCATGCGGCGCTCGCGGCGGCCTACCGGGACGGCGCGGTTGTGGTCACGCCAAACCCTCACAATCACGCCATTCATGCAGCCAAACGCAATCTGACTTTGCTGTCTGATCCGGATTGGCTGAAGGCTGCTGGTCTGCCCGAAGAGATGCGTCTGCGGCTCGCAGGCATTCCGAAAACCACATTGGTCACCCCTGAGAATGCCATGGCGATGTGGGCTGACCGGAAGACCCTGTTCTTCAAGCCGTTGTCCGGCTACGGTGGTAAAGCCGTGTATCGCGGCGACAAAGTGACCAAGGGCGTATGGGCCGGCATCGCTGAAGGCGGATATGTGGCTCAGGCCTTCGCGGCGCCCAGCCAGAGGATGATCAAACTCGACGGCGCGCCCGTGCAGCGGAAGATGGATATCCGGCTGTACACTTACGCGGGCCAGGTTCTGCTCACAGCGGCGCGGCTCTATCAGGGCCAAACGACAAATTTCAGAACGCCGGGCGGCGGGTTTGCGCCGGTGTTCATTATTTGACGGGCGGCCTGCTTTTCAATTCGCTGGCCAACCATCCACCGGTGAACCCAGCGCGCCGCAACCCCGTCTCAATGTAGGAACACTCGCGCATCAGCCGCCACAACAGACCGCTGCGATAATTTTCGATCATCAATATGGTCGGACCGATATTGAGCCCGAAG
>JANLTS010000387.1:0-1553 GCA_031363045.1 Hyphomicrobiales bacterium | reverse complement strand
CGTCCGTCGTCGGGCGCAAGGTGGCGTGGGACCGGCGCAAGACCAACCCGGGCAAGGGCGATTATTGGGCCTGCTGCCCGTTTCATGGCGAGAAGTCTCCGTCCTTCCACGTCGACGACCGTAAAGGCCGCTATCATTGCTTTGGCTGCAAGGCGTCGGGCGACATTTTCACCTTCCTGGTCGAGAAGGAGGGCCTGAGCTTCCCGGAGGCGATCGAACGGCTGGCAGGTGAGGCGGGGCTCGCCATGCCACAGGTCTCGGAAGCTGATGTGCAGCGCGAGGAGCAGCGTGCAAGCCTTTATGATATCATGGAAATCGCTGCAAAATTCTTTGAAGGCGAACTCCAGGCCGCACGGGGCTCAAAGGCGCGCGGCTATCTCGCCGACCGCCAGCTCGCGGTGCCGATCCAGAAGGAATTCCGGCTCGGCTACGCGCCCGACGACCGCAGCGCCTTGCGCGCGCATCTGGCCAACCAGAACGTCACCGTCGAGCAGATGGCCGAGGCTGGCCTCGTCATCACTGGCGATGACATCCCCGTCGCCTATGACCGGTTCCGTGATCGGGTGATGTTCCCGATCCGTGACCCGCGCGGCCGGGTGATTGCTTTCGGTGGCCGGGCGATGAGCAAGGATGTCGCGGCCAAGTACCTCAATTCACCCGAAACGCCACTCTTTCACAAGGGTAGCGTACTCTATAACCTCGACAAGGCCCGCGCCCCCGCCCATGAGCGCCAGGCGATCATCGCGGTTGAAGGCTATGTCGACGTCATCGCCATGCACCGTGCCGGATTGCCGCATGCCGTGGCACCACTGGGGACGGCGCTGACCGAAGACCAGCTGGCGTTGCTGTGGAAACAGGCGCCGGAACCTATCCTGTGCTTTGACGGCGACTCGGCTGGCGTGAAGGCCGCCTACCGGGCGCTGGACCTTGCCCTGCCGCTCCTCAAGCCCGGACATTCGCTGCGCTTTGCCCTGTTGCCGGAAGGCCAGGACCCGGATGACCTGCTGAAAGCCCAGGGGCCAGAGGCGGTGAAGGCGGTGATCGCTGCGGCGCAACCGCTGTCAGACGTGCTGTGGCAACGGGCGCTCGACGGCAATGACCGCGCCACGCCTGAGCGCCGGGCTCAGTTCGAGCGGGATTTACGCAATCTCGTCAATGTGATCGGTGATGATGTTGTGAAGAAACATTATCTCGCCGACATTGGAACGCGGTTGCAGACGCTGTGGCAACCGGCAGGGACAGGGCGAGGGCGCGCCGGGGTTCGCGGTAATCGGCCGTTCCAGCCGGGGCGCGGATTTAAACCGGGGCAACGGCCCTGGGACGTGGCACAGCCAGCCTCTGCCCAGCTGAGGCGGCTGGCGGCCAGCAGTGCTTTTGCCCATGGGGCCGAGCGGCGCGAGCGGATGATCATCCTCACCCTCATCAACCACCCCGAGCTTCTGCATGAGGTGATTGACGAAATCTCCGGTCTCGAACTCACCACGCCGGAGCTTGACTCCGTCCGTACACAAATCATAGATAGCGCCGCTCTGGGGTTTGGCCTTGACGGGACA
>JANLTS010000380.1:0-3979 GCA_031363045.1 Hyphomicrobiales bacterium | reverse complement strand
ATTCTCGAGTCCGACCCAGGTTTTGGGTCCAAGGCCATCCCAGTCAAAAAAGCTGATCCACACCGACTGGAAAATCGGGATGATGACATAGATCAGAAACATCAGGATGCCAGGTGCAAGAAAAAGCCATGGCGCTAGGTCACGCTGGTTCCATCGCTTGGTACGGGTGTTGCCCATATTCTCCATCCCCAGTTGCTTCGGAAAAGCGCAAAAACAGAGGGAAAGGCCGGACTCTCGAAAGAGCCCGGCCCCATTTGGTAGAATTACTTGTAGACCTTGTCGGCAACCTTTTGCAGACGCTCAAGAATGGCATCGATATTCTCGGGCTTTGCCATGAACTCCTGGAAGCCTTCCATGCCGGCCTTGGCCATATCGGCTGGAGCGTCACGGTCAAAGAATTGAGCGAGCGCATAGGCGCTGGAGAGTTCCTCGAAACCGGCCTTGATGAACGGATCGTCGCCGACCGATGACTTGTTGTTGACCGGCAGCTGGTTCAAGGTTGCGTTCATCTTGGTCTGCACATCGGCCGAGCCGAGGAAGGCCAGGAACTTCTTGGCGTCTTCCTTGTTCTTGGCACCCGACGGAATGTGGAACGTATCCGTGGGGGCTTCTTCGGCGCGCGGAATTCCCGGGGTAATTTCCGGGAATACCATGAAGCCCAGCGTGTCGTTGGTCATGCCGCCGTCCTTGAATGTCGGAACAGCAAAATTACCCATGACATAGTTGGCGGCCTTGCCTTGCGACAGCAGAGCGGCTGCATCCTGCCAGTCGATGGCAGCTGCGTTGGCGCTCATGTAAGGAACAACCTTGGCCCATTCCGCAAACGTCGCCTTCACCTTCGGATCGGTCCACTTCACGCGGCCGGCGGTCAAGTCCATGTGGAACTCGTAGCCGTTGGTGCGCATGTTGATGTAGTCGAAAATGCCAGCGCCAGGCCACAGGGCTTTTGTACCGGTGGTCAGGCAGTCGATTCCGGCAGCCTTGAACTTTTCGCAATTGGCGACGAATTCAGCCCAGTTCTTTGGCTCGGTCGCACCGGCTTTGGCATAGGCCTCCTTGTTGTAGTAAATGCCCCACTGATAGTACGTGTAGGGAACGCCCCACTTCTTGCCGTCGATGGTCATCGAGGCCGCAGTCGACTTCAACTGGTCATTGAAGCCGTTGGCCTCCCAAACATCGTCAACGGCTTCGAAAAGCCCGGCCTTCACAAACGGCGCCATACGGTTGCCGGCATACCAGGCGGCTACATCCGGCGGGTCTGCGGTGAGAAAATTGCGGATGGCCGACTTGTAACCCTCATGGTCGAAGTTGTTCCACTTGACCTTGATATCGGGATTGGCGGCTTCAAAGCCGGCGATCAATTCTTCCATCGCCTTCTTTGGCGCCGGATCGGTTTGGTCCGAATTGAGAACGAGTTCGCCCGCCAGCGCGGTCGAACTGACAAGCGCAAAGCCCAGTGCAAGGCCAGTCAGGCCCTTGAAAATCTTCATGTTTATCCTCCCATAGGCCGCAACCACCATGGCGGCGGCAGGTCTGACACGTGCCCGCTTTGTTGTTTTGGGTCTCGTGAGTGTCTTGACGATGCTCCCGAAACCCGTAAGCTTCTACCGGAAACAAACACCAGACTTCCGGATTCCTAAGCTCCAAGCGCCTCAATGTCACAGCCTGGCCCTCGAACCTATTATGATGAAAGCGTTCCGGCCTTGCCGGATACTGAGCGCGGCCACCCGCTTGTGGTTTTTGGCGATCACCGGTTTTGCGCCGGCGAACAGCTCGATGTGCAATGTATGCAAGGTCCGCACATGCATAGTCAGGTGGAACTCAATCTCGTGCTGGAAGGTGAGATGAGTTACTGGTTCGATGGCCGCCTGATTACCGTCGGCTCAGGGCGCTTGGCTCTATTCTGGGGCATGATTCCGCATCAGGTCATCGATCGCACCGAGCCGACGCGTTTCGTCTGTCTCTATGTGCCGATGTCGGTGTTCTTGGGACTGCCGACCATGAGCCGCCTGCGCGAGGCGATCTTCCGGGGGGCCGTAGTTGAGGCGCTCGATATCAAGGCCTGGGACCGCGATGTTTTCCTGCGCTGGCGTGAGGAGCTGCTGTCAGGCGACGAACAACTGGAGCAGATCGTCCGCGAAGAATTGAGCGCCCGCGTGCGCCGCCTCGACCGCGAGGGCTGGCACGACTTGCGCGAAATCGCACCCATGGCCGCAAATGCAGCGAGCCACGACGCCGAACGAATCGTGAATGTCGAGCGCATGGCCCGCTTCATCGGTGAAAAGGGCCTTGAGCCGATTGCTATCGACGATGTAGCCCGCGCCGCGGGCCTGCATCCCAACTACGCTATGACACTCTACAAGCGGGCTGTTGGCCTCACCATCAAGCAATCGATCACCCGGCACCGCCTTGATACCGCGCAATCGATGCTGATAGCCACGGACCTGCCAGTTGCCGCCATTGCATTTGACTGCGGCTTTGGTTCACTTTCGAGTTTCTATGATGCGTTTGAGGAACGCTTCCACAAGAGCCCGGCACAGTTCCGCAAGAGCTTTGCCGGTCCAACCGCGAAACATTCGGGCGCGGCAGCATGACCCAACTTGTGCCTTCCTTCCTGGAGACAGCCGGGTGATGAAGCATATTGTTCCAGCTTTGCGGCGGAACCTGTCCCGCAACCAGGGGCAGGAACAACCCTATGTCGGACAGAAGCTGAGACTGCACCACGGTGCCGAAGCACCACTTCGAATCTCGGTCGCATCCTACAACGTTCACCGATGCATCGGCACGGACGGCACTTTCGATCCCAATCGCATACTCAGTGTATTGCTCGAACTCGATGCCGACATTATTGCATTGCAGGAGGCTGACCAGCGGTTTCGCAGCCGCAAGGGACTGCTCGATCTCAAGGCGCTGCAACACCGCGGTGGCTATGTGTCCGTGCTCGATGAAGGCTCCCGCGCCATGAGCCATGGCTGGCACGGCAATGTCATTCTTCACCGCACCGGCACGTTGACGGCGAGTGAAAAACTGAAGCTGCCGGGGCTCGAGCCGCGTGGTGCCGTGCTGGCGGATTTCGATGTCGAGGGCCGGTCGATCCGCATCATCGGTGCACACTTGGGGCTACTGCATTCCTCGCGGGCCCGCCAGGTCGAGGCAATCCTGCACGCCACTCATCCGGTCGATGACCGGGCGGTCATTCTCCTCGGCGATACCAACGATTGGCGCAGCCCCGAGCGCTCCGCCATCCGCATGTTCGATCCACATTTGTCGGACGTCGACATGGCGATCGCAAGTTACCCCTCGCGCTTTCCCTTGTGGCCACTGGATCGCGTTCTCACCAACCGACATGTCACCGTCTATGAGATGAAAGCCATCGAAACGCCATTGGCCCGATTGGCCTCCGATCATTTGCCGGTACGGGCGGTCATTGGCATCACCACCGGGACCAGAGACAGAAGCCTCGAGTTGACCGGCGGTTGATCTGGCGTGCCGCAATCACCAGACTTTCCGCTGGCTTAAGCCCATGGCCGTGACATAGAATTCCATATAACAAATGCGGAGTGCGGACATGGCAAGGAAAAAGGTGCTGCTCGCTGGCGAGAGTTGGATTTCGTCGTCGACCCATTTCAAGGGCTTCGACCATTTCAACAGCGTCACGTTTCATTTGGGCGCCGAGCCATTGGTGGCGGTCTTGAAAGACAGCCCTTACGAATTGACCTACATGACCGGCCACGACGCGCCGGAGAAGTTTCCGGCGACGCTCGAAGCTCTTTCTGAATATGACGCCGTGCTGTTGTCCGATATCGGCTCCAACTCCATTCTGCTGCATCCCGATGTCTGGCTGCGGTCTAAAACCTTTCCCAATCGTCTGAAACTCATCAGGGATTGGGTGGAGCAGGGCGGCAGCTTGTGCATGATCGGCGGCTACATGAGTTTTCAAGGCATCGACGGGCGCGCCCGTTGGCGCGCCCCGGCGGGG
>JANLTS010000536.1:0-2222 GCA_031363045.1 Hyphomicrobiales bacterium | reverse complement strand
CGCCCGCTTCCCCTACGACCTGCCGCGTATGGTCAATGCCCTGGTGCAGCAATTGGTGGGGTAAGTTAAAGCCCCTCCCCCTTGTGGGGAGGGGTTGGGGTGGGGGATGGTTGGTGCCACGACTCGCGGCCCCCCACCCTTGATCCCTCCCCACAAGGGGGAGGGAAGTTCTACAACGCCGCCCCCAGAGCCATTCCGGTCTCGATCATGATCGAAAGTCCGAATCCCAGCGCGAACAGGCCGGCACCGGTATGCAGTCCGCGATTGGCCCAGGTCAGCGTCTTCGCCGTCAGTGACAGCGGCACGGCGATGACGGCGGAAAACGCCGCCATGCCAATGACCGAGCCTAACCCGAACAATGCCATGAACAACAATCCGCTGGCAGCACTCGGCGCCGTTGAAGCGGTGAGCGCCACCAGTGCTGCTGATCCTGCCAACCCATGCATCATGCCAACGCTCAAACTCCGCCGCCAGCTTCTGTCGGTGTGAAAATGATAATGCGCGCTCTGGGCGTGGTTCTTGACGTCGCCCGCGTGGCTGTGGGCATGAAAATGCGCCGGGCCTTCGCGGTGCTTGTGCACGTGAAAATGGATGCGGTCGCGGATGATCCGATAGATCACATGGCCGCCGAGGCCCGCCAGCATTGCGCCGACGGCGAATTCCAGCCCATTGGCGAGCGTACCGCTGAGCGACAGTTTCAGCGCATAGACGGCACCACCAAACGCCCCTAGCGTCAGCGCATGGCCAAGCCCCCAGATGGCGCCGTGCCGGGCAATGGGCTTGAAGCCGGTCTTGCCCGAGGCCAGTGCCGCCACGGCGGCAATATGGTCGGCCTCCAGCGCATGCTGCAAGCCGATCAGGAAGCCCAATGTCATCCAGGTGAACATGGTTCAAGCTATAATGGCTGGTGTCGGCCACCGTGAGAGCTGTTTGCGGCAGGCCCCGGCTGAAAGCGGCCTCTGCCTGAATTTAAGTCAGGTGACAGCCAGGTTGGCGCTTGCCGTTGAGATACTCGTCGATCAGTTGACGAAACCGCGTCCGCCCGAAACTCGGAAAATGCCCGCCGTGGACGATGCTGACCGGCAGCTTCTCCAGCCGCTCCAGTGTCGTCACATAGTCCGCAATCACCGAATGATAGGCGTCATCAATCAGCGGCCCGTCATAGATGATATCGCCTGACAGGAAGATACCGGTTCTGGCCTCATAGAGCCCAATGCCGCCCGGCGAATGGCCCGGCGTGTGCACCACCTCGAAGGCGCGATCGCCAAGATCGATGATATCGCCATCCGCAAGCAGGCGGCCCACTTGCGCCGGCTTCACCTGATAGCGCGTCTGGTCCCAGCCCTCCGGCATCGCATCGAACATGTCGTCGGTGGCATAGCGGTCGGCGCAGGTCCAGTCGTTGCGCGGGTCTGCGAGGATCTTCGCTTCGGCATGATGCACGCAGCAGCCGGGAAATTCATGATGGCTGCCGATGTGATCGAAATGCGTGTGGCTGGCAACGCAAGTCAGCCCCCGCTCCGTCACCAGCGGCACATGCGCCCGCAAGCTGAAATGCCCGAGGCCTGTATCGAACAGCAGATCACCGTCACGCCCGCGCACATGCCACATGTTGCAGCGATAGAACGGCTTGATCCATGGTTCATGGATGAGTGTGACATCATCGCTGAAGCGCAAGGTTTCATACCAGTCAGTGGCGTTGATGCCCATGCTCAGCCCTTCAACACGATGACATGAGCCGCGTCCACGCCCAGCATCACATCGTCACCCACCTTCACAGCCGTTTCGGCCGGCCATCGCGCCAGCACGCTTACCTCCGGTGCCCGGGCCAGCACTGCCGTCACCCGCTTGAAGCTACCTTGGTAAACCACGTCGGTGATTTTGGCCGCAAGTGATCCGCCCAACTTCACGTGCTCCGGCCGGATCGCCACATGCGTCGCACCATCGGCTGCCGCAAACTCTCCCAGCGCCGTGCGGATCTGCCCCTTGTCCATGCTTCCCGCCACCACCGTGCTCTCGCCCATGAAGGTGGCGGCAAAGCGTGTGGCGGGCCGGCCATAGACGCGTTCGGGCGAGCCTTCATCCTCGATGCGGCCGTGGTTCATCACCACCACATGATCGGCCAGCGCCATGGCTTCTTCCTGGTCATGGGTCACATGCACGAAGGCGGTGCCGACGCGTTTCTGGATAGCCTTCAACTCGTCCTGCATCTGGCGGCGAAG
>JANLTS010000363.1:0-19497 GCA_031363045.1 Hyphomicrobiales bacterium | reverse complement strand
ACATAGTTCCAGGCAGCGCCATCGCCCATGAAGCGCCGCACGCGGCGATCGATGGTCTCCAGATCGTAATTCGGGGCGCCATGGACCTGACAGCGGAAGCCCAACTTCTCGTAGGATTCTGCCTTGACGATGCCGGACTTGGCTTCGTGAAGTGAGTTCAGGACTTCCTGAACATTGTTGCCGATGCTCGACACAATGCCAAGTCCGGTGACGACGACTCGCCGCATCTTCCTAATCCTCTTTCTCAGGCCGCAGTCGGCTGGAACAAGCCGACCTTCATGTCGGTGACATGATACACGGCCTCGCCATCGGCCCGCATGATGCCATTTGCGACGGCAAGTTTGAGCCGGCGCAATATCAACCGCGTGACATCCACCTCGTAGGTCACTTTCTTCACAGCCGGCGTCACCATGCCACCCAGTTTCACTTCGCCCACGCCAAGCGCCCGGCCCTTGCCCGGTTCACCGAGCCAGCCGAGAAAAAAGCCGGTCAACTGCCAGAGCGCATCAAGGCCCAAGCAGCCAGGCATCACCGGATCGCCCTGGAAATGACAGGGGAAGAACCAGAGATCGGGCTTGATATCGAATTCAGCAACGACTTTTCCAAGGCCCGCCGAGCCGCCATCCTTGGAAATTTCGGTGATGCGGTCAAACATCAGCATCGGGGGCAGAGGCAACTGGGCGTTGCCGGGTCCGAAGAGTTCACCACGGCCACAGGCCAGGAGATCTTCATAGTCGTAGCTGGGTTTCTGAGCGGTCATTCTCGATTGTAGCCCCAAATCCACACGGCCCTCGCCGCGGCGTTGACGTTCCTATCACATGGAAATGGGGGGTCCAAGCCCGGTTTGCACTGTGCGCTTGCACCGCATTGGCACCCTGATTGCATTGTAAGACGGGTTTCGCCTATAAGGATCAAAGTGATGAAGTTGCAAGAAAAAGAATTGGCTGATCGCCTCCGGCTGGCGGGTCTCCGCCCGACCCGGCAGAGGCTGTCGCTTGCGCAAATTCTGTTTGGGGCTGGCGACCGCCATGTCAGTGCTGAAACCCTGCATCTGGAAGCGCTTGCCGCGAAGATCAATGTGTCGCTGGCAACGGTCTACAACACGTTGAACCAGTTCAAGGCTGCGGGCCTGTTGCGCGAAGTGGCATTCGAGGGCGACCGGAGCTTTTTTGACACCAACACCTCGAACCATTTCCACTATTTTCTCGAAGAGACCGGTAGTCTCGTGGACATTGGCACCGAGACACTCGAAGTCAGGGGACTGCCCGATCTGCCGCACGGCCACGAGGTCGACCGGATCGACATCATCGTCCGCCTGCGCAAGGTGGTTTGACGGCGCTTAAGCCGCTGCCGAGGATCCACTGAGGAAACCGGCTTCCCATCCCAGTATCGCTTGCTTCCTCGTCAAGCCCCAGTGATATCCGCCGAGGCCACCGGACTTGGCCAGAACGCGGTGACAGGGCACGACGAAGGAAATCGGGTTTTTGCCGACCGCCGCACCAACGGCCCGCGAGGCCTTGGGCTTGCCGATGTGCGCGGCGATGCTGGAATAAGAAGTGGCCCCGCCCATCGGGATCTTGAGCAAGGTCTGCCAGACCGTGGTTTCGAACTCGGAGCCGATGAAGACGATGCGCAATGGTTCCTCGCTTCTCCAGCGCAAGGGATTGAAGATGCGGGCGATGATTGGGGCGGTGCGATCCTTGTCTTCGATATATGTGGCGTCGGGCCAGCGATTTGTCATATCGACGAAGGACGCACGTTCGTGACCTTCATCAGCGAAGGCGAGGCCGCAGATGCCGTAAACGGTCACCATGACCAGCGCCTTGCCGAACGGGCAATCATGAAAACCATAATGAATGGCGAGGCCCTGCCCCTTGGCCTTATAGAGGCCCGGCGACATGCCTTCATGGGTGACGAAGAGATCATGCAGGCGGCCAGGACCTGAAAGGCCGACTTCATAAGCAGTGTCGAGGATGCTGGCGGAGTCGCGCAGGAGCTTGCGGGCATGGTCAATCGTCAGGGCCTGGAGGAAGGCCTTGGGGCTCAGGCCGGCCCAGCGCATGAACAGGCGTTGCAGATGAGCGGCACTCAGCCCGTTGCGTTCGGCCAGGGCTTCGAGTGACGGCTGGTCGCGCCAGTTTTCGCGCAGGAATGCCAAGTTGCGGCATACCAGTTGATAATCCTTGGCGGCGGCTTGCATGGAAATGATTTTGCTCATGACGCCAAGCTAGTGGATGATCGATCGCCTTCCCACCCGAAAGCTGATCAGATGCGGGGAATGGCGATGGCCCGGCTGAGCGCCGCTGCCAGCGACTTCCGCTCCGCAGGCGCCAGAAAATCGCCGATCGCCAGCCGGGTTCGGCCTGACACCAGCATCAAGCGCCCGATCAGTTCGCGTTCATGGTCCTCGTCGAGCTCTACCCTGGTCCAGCGCCGGACAAAGCGCTGCTGTTCGGGAGGGTTCCCGCCCTGCTGGCGTTCGACAACCAGTTCATGCTCGGTAATGCTGATGCGCTCGATCTTCCGGGCAGAAGCGAAATTGGCGCGGAATGCCCACCAGACGATTAGCACGTCAAGGCCGGCAAAGCCTGCCACCGGCCAGGCGCCGATTGCCGTGAACACCGCGCCGACCACCAGATTGACGGCGATCACCAGGCCCATGAGCAGCAGGAAGCCGCGTTTCGACAGGCTGCGGTGTGGCGTCAGCTCGGCTTGCCAGGTTTTGGTATTGCCAGCGTCCATGGCGATGTTCTACCCCTTAAGCAACATTCAGGCACAGTATAGATGGCCAGACCAATCCGCTTCAAGCCAGCCGACACCGAAGAGTTGTTCCGCCGCTTTCAGGCCGCCGAACCTGAGCCCAAGGGTGAGTTGCATGCGGTCAATCACTATACGCTGCTGGTGGCCGTCGTATTATCAGCACAGGCCACCGACGAGGGCGTGAACCGTGCCACGAGGGGATTGTTTGCGATTGCCGATACACCGCAAAAGATGGTGGCCATGGGCGAGGATCGGGTCCGGGATTGCATCAAGACCATCGGGCTGTTTCGCGGCAAGGCCAAGAACGTGATCGCCCTGTCGCAGCAGCTGATCGAGCGGCATGATGGCCAGGTGCCCGATGACCGCGCGGCGCTCGAAGCCCTGCCGGGGGTGGGGCGCAAGACTGCCAATGTTATCCTCAACAGTGCCTTTGGCCATCCCACCATTGCGGTTGATACGCATCTCTTCCGGCTCGGCAATCGCATCGGGCTGGCACCCGGCAAGACGCCGCTCGAGGTCGAGATAAAATTATTGAAAGCCGTTCCCGCCGCTTATGGCAGGCATGCCCATCATTGGCTGATCCTGCATGGGCGCTATGTCTGCAAAGCGCGGAAGCCTGAGTGCTGGCGCTGCCTGATCGCCGATCTCTGCCAGTTCAAGCCGAAGACGCCCGCACCTGCTTGAACAGGTGGACGAAATAGGACGTGGCGAACAACGGCACGGCCAGATTGGCGAAGGGCACGAAGGACAGCAATGCCGGCAGCAGGCCCGCTACGAAAATCGCCGGGCCGTTTTCCTTGCGCAGGGCCCGGGCTTCATCGAGCGGCATGTGGCGCATCGCCGCCATCTCGAAGAACTCCCGGCTGAGCAGATAGGCATTGGCAATCAGCAGGGCGATGACGCCAATGCCGAAGAGCACCAGTGGCAAAACCGCCAGGTTGACCAACAGCACCAGCAAGAAGAATTGCACTGCCGTGACGATGGCCTTGAGTGTTGGCAGCGGTTGGCCGGGGCGGTCTAACGGGTAGTGGCGGATCTCGACTTTCTCGGCGATGGCATCGAGGAACAATCCGGCAAAGGCGGCGGTGACCGGAAAGATCAGGAAGAAGAAGGCTACGAACAATGCCAATCCAGTGCCGATGCCCAATACCCAATCGGCCCAAGGCCAGGAGAATTGGGTCAGTCCCAAGAGGATGACCTGGACGACGATGAAGACGCCCACGAACAAGGCGATGGTCAGCCCCAGTGCCTTGAACAGCACGGAACGGAATTCCGGCGACAGGATATCACCAAAGGCTTTGAATGCGGCGGCGATCATGGTGCCATCAATGTGTTACGGAGGCTTGCCAGCGGAAGCGCGCTTCGCTAGGGCCAAGGTTTGTTTGAACAGGAGTTTTCATGGCCCGCTCGGATTTTGATGTCTTGTGCATCGGGAATGCCATTGTCGATGTCATTGCGCGTGTCGATGACGGTTTCGTCCAACGGCACGGGCTGGTCAAGGGGTCGATGAACCTGATCGACGAGGCCCGCGCCGAGATGCTCTATGCCGACATGGGCCAGGCGGTGGAAGTCTCGGGAGGATCGGCCGGCAATACGGCGGCAGGGGTCGCGTCATACGGCGGCAAGGCGGCATACTTTGGCAAAGTGAAGTCCGATCAGCTCGGTGCCATCTTCCGCCATGACATGCGGGCGCAGGGCGTGAGCTTTGAAACCGCAGCCGCGACCGATGGTCCGGCGACGGCGCGCTCCTTCATCCTGGTGACGCCCGACGGTGAGCGCACGATGAACACCTATCTTGGCGCATGCACCAATTTTTCGACGGACGATGTCGATGCCGAAACCGTCAAGGCGGCACAGGTTACCTACATGGAAGGCTATCTCTGGGACCGGCCGGAAGCCAAACAGGCGTTCACGCTGGCCGCCCGCATTGCCCGGGCGGCGGGACGCAAGACGTCGATCACCTTGTCCGACTCGTTTTGCGTCGAGCGGCATCGCGAGAGTTTTCTCGAACTCATCCGCAACGATATCGACATCGTCTTTGCCAATGAATCAGAAATCAAGTCGCTGTACCTGACACAGAATTTCGATGGCGCCCTGCAGGCCATCGCCAAGGATTGCCCCGTCGCGGTGCTGACGCGCTCGGCTGCCGGCTGCGTCGTGGTGAAGGGCAACGACATCCACGCGGCTCCCGCCTATCCCGTCAACAAGGTCGTCGATGTGACGGGTGCTGGCGATCTCTTCGCAGCAGGATTCCTCTTCGCCTACACCAATGGCAAGTCGATGGCCGAAGCGGCGCAACTTGGCGCGTTGGCGGCGGCGGAAGTTATCTCGCATGTTGGTGCAAGGCCGGAGGTGAACCTCAAGGCGCATGCAAAGGCCTTGGGCCTTTTATAGCTTTCTCAAGAATACACTGCGGATGAAATGATCCGTACCTTTCCGCAATACCAGATCGGCGCGCGGCCTGGTGGGCAACACGTTTTCGCGCAGGTTCACGAGGTTGATGGTTTCCCAGATACGCGTCGCGGTATCGTGCGCCTCGCGGTCGGTTAATGTCGAGTAACGGTGAAAGTAAGATTTGGGATTTCGAAACGCGCCATCGCGCAGCGCCAGGAAGCGCTCGATGTACCAGGTGTGGAGATCGGCGACGTCAGCGTCGAGATAGATCGAGAAGTCGAAGAAGTCTGACGAATTGGGAATGCCGCGGCCATCGCGCGGCGGGCGTCCGGTTTGCAACACGTTCAGGCCTTCGACGATGAGGATGTCAGGCTGATCGACGGTGACGTGCTGGTCCTTCAGCACATCATAGGTGAGGTGCGAATACAGTGGCGCCGTGACATTGCGCTTCCCGGCCTTGATGTCGGACAGGAATCGCAGGATGGCCGGTAGATCGTAGCTCTCGGGGAAGCCTTTCCTGGTCATCAGGCCTTCACGTTCGAGGATTGCGTTGGGCAGAAGGAAGCCATCTGTGGTGACGAGATCGACCTTGGGGTGTTTCGGCCAGCGGGCCAGAAGGCGTTGCAGGATGCGCGCCGTGGTGCTTTTTCCCGCCGCCACGCTGCCGGCCATGCCGATGACGTAAGGCACCTTGCGCTCGCTGACATGCAGGAAATTGTTGGTGGCGCGGAACAGGCCTTGCGTGGCGGCGACATAAAGATTGAGCAGACGCGACAGCGGCAAATAAATCGTTTCGACTTCGTTCAGGTCAATGCGGTCATTGAGGCCGCGCAATTCGTCGAGGTCGGTTTGCGTCAGCGTCATCGGCGTGTCGGCGCGCAATGCCGCCCATTCTTCGCGCGAGAAGCGGCGGAACGGCGAGACTTCCTTGACCAGTTCTTCCATCGTCAGTCCTTCGGCCGGGCGGCTTTTTCGGCAATGCCGCTGGTGCCCTGACGGCGTTCAAGTTCCGCCATGACATCCGACAGATTGACGCCGGTTGCCTCCAGCATGACAAGAAGATGATACAAAAGGTCAGCGCTTTCGGAGGCGATGTGCTGCTTGTCGCCGGTGACGGCGGCGAGTGCCGTCTCGACCGCTTCCTCGCCCAGTTTCTTGGCGCATTTGGCAACACCTTGAGACAGCAGCTTGGCGGTATAGGATTGATCCGGAGACGACGTTTTCCGCCTGGCGATTTCAGCCGCAAGCGTTGCCAGGACATCGAGTCTGTAGTCGGCCATTTTTCCCCCGCTCAACTTTCTAGCACAGCCGCATGGGGATGCCATTGGTCGAAAGGTGATGCTTGGCCTCGGCGATGGAATAGGTGCCGAAGTGGAAGATCGAGGCGGCAAGCACCGCTGCGGCGTGACCATCGCGGATGCCCTCGACCAGATGATCGAGCGTGCCAACACCGCCCGAGGCGATGACCGGAACCGTGACGGCATCGGCGACGGCGCGGGTCAGATCAATGTCAAAGCCAATGCCGGTGCCGTCACGATCCAGCGAGGTCAACAGGAGTTCGCCCGCCCCCAGTGACACGACCTCCTTGGCAAACGCGACAGCATCGATGCCGGTGGGCTTGCGGCCACCATGGGTGAAGATTTGCCATTGCCCGGGTGATACGGCCTTGGCATCGATGGCGACGACAACACATTGGGCGCCGAATTTTTGTGCCGCCTGGCGCACGAAGCCGCGGTCGGCGACGGCGGCGGAATTGATCGAGACCTTATCGGCCCCAGCCAGCAGCAATTTGCGGATATCGTCCAGCGTCCGGACACCGCCACCGACGGTCAATGGCATGAAGCAGGCTTCGGCGGTGCGCGACACAACATCGAAGATGATACCGCGATTTTCATGCGTGGCAGTGATGTCGAGGAAACACAGTTCATCAGCACCGGCGGCATCATAGGCTTTGGCGATTTCCACCGGGTCGCCGGCATCGCGCAGATCGACGAAATTGACGCCCTTGACGACGCGGCCATCCTTGACATCGAGGCAGGGAATGAGACGGGCTTTCAGCATCATGCGGCCTTGTTTACGAGACGCAGAGCCTCGCGCACATCGATGCGGCCATCATAGATGGCGCGGCCCGAAATGGCGCCTTCGAGAATCCGGCAATCGGGTTGCATGAGGCGATGGATGTCGGCCATCGAGGCCAGCCCACCCGAGGCGATGACGGGAATTTCAACGGCATTGGCGAGCGCCAGAGTCGAGTCGATATTGAGACCCTTCAGGACACCATCGCGATCAATATCCGTGAAGATGATGGCAGCGACACCGGCATCCGCGAAGCACTCTGCCAAGGCGATGGTGGTGAGGCTTGAGGTTTCGGACCAGCCTTCGACCGCAACGTGACCATTCCTGGCATCAATGCCGACAACAATTCGGCCCGGAAATAATTTGCAGGCTTGGCGCACCAGTGCCGGATCGTGCAATGCCACGGTGCCGAGGATCACCCGGCGGATACCCTTGGCGAGCCAGGCCTCGATCTGTGCCAGGGAGCGGATGCCGCCACCAAGTTGGATTGGAATTGTCACGGACTTGAGAATTGCTTCGACAGCCGTTTCATTCACCGGCCTGCCAGCGAAGGCGCCATTGAGATCGACGAGATGCAGCCACTTGAAGCCCTGCGCTTCGAAGGTTGCGGCTTGGGCTGCCGGATTTGTGTTGAACACGGTTGCCTGATCCATGTCGCCAAGTTTCAGGCGCACGCATTGCCCATCCTTCAAGTCGATGGCGGGAAACAGGATCATGGTTTCCACCTGAGGAAATTGGCGATCAGCGCCAGGCCAAGGGCTTGACTTTTCTCGGGATGAAACTGTGTGCCGGCCATGTTGTCGCGCCCGGTCATGGCGGTGATGGCCGAACCATGATCGGCAGTGGCAATCAGATCGCCTGTTTCATGCGGGCGCAAGTGGAAGGAGTGAACGAAATAGGCGTGAAGGCCATCTGGGCCGAGCGCGATGCCATCCAGCAGGGCGTGCGGCCGTATTACCTCCAGCGTGTTCCACCCCATATGGGGAATCTTGAACTCACGTCCACGCGGCGAGATCGGTTCGACGCTGCCCGGAATCCAGCCAAAGCCCTTGGTGATGTCGTGCTCGCGGCCTTCGCTGGCCATCAATTGCATACCGACGCAGATGCCGAGGAATGGCTTGGCGCGGCGGATGACTTCGTCTTCAAGCGTCTCCCACATGCCGGGAACCGCCTTCAAGCCATCGCGGCAATCCTTGAAGGCACCAACACCCGGCAACACGATACGATCTGCGGTGCGCACTTTGTCCGGATCGGCGGTCACCGAGACCGGCGTGCCAAGCCCACTATCACGCGCGGCGCGCTCAAAGGCCTTGGCGGCGGAATGGAGATTGCCCGATCCATAGTCGATGATTGCAACGCTCATGGCCGGATCACACGTTTCCGAACAGCCCGAGGGTATCGTGTGAGGCCGGAGGCAGAATTGGGGGCGGCACCTTCGCTGGCTGGCGCTGGGATCCCATGAAATATTCAAGTTCGGCGGCTTCGCGGTTCGATGCCTCGATCAGGCCATTGGCGCGGAAGCCAGCACGTTCGAGCGACGCCATATGGAGCTTGCGGGCCTCGAAGCCAAAGATCAACGCGATGGCCGCCTCGACGATACTCGCCACGACAGGATCAAGAACCTGCGCGTTGACGGCAAGTGCAATGGCCGCGAACAGCGCAAAGAGAACCGCAGCTACGACCCACATGCGTTTCCACAGCGCCCAGAACAGTGTGAAGACAAGGGCTCCGGCGGAGAAACCTTCCTTCACAACGGCAACGCGGTCCGGATTGCCGTCTGGGGCTTCAAGGATGTTGAAGAGTGCCATCAGCCTGCCAGCGAGCCTTTGGTCGAGGGAATCCGGTCCTTCTGGCGCGGATCGATTTCGACCGCCTCACGCAGAACCCGGGCCAGCGCCTTGAAACAGGATTCGGCGATGTGGTGATTGTTGTCGGCATAGAGCGTCTCGATGTGCAGCGTGACGCCGGCGTTCATGGCAAAGGCCTGGAACCATTCGCGCACCAGTTCAGTGTCGAATTCGCCGATCTTGGGGGCGGTGAAAGCCACCTTCCAAACGAGGAACGGTCGGCCCGAGACATCGATGGCGGCCCTGGTCAGCGTTCCGTCCATCGGCAGGTGCAGGCTGGCGTAACGGCGGATGCCCTTGCGATCCCCCAATGCCTTGGACACCGCCTGCCCCAGGGCAATGGCTGAATCCTCGGTTGTGTGGTGAAAATCAATGTGCAGGTCGCCTTTGGCTTGAAGCGTGATGTCGATCAGCGCGTGGCGCGACAATTGCTCCAGCATGTGGTCGAGAAAGCCCACACCGGTCTTGATGTCAAACGTGCCGGTGCCGTCGAGATCGATCGATACGGCGATCGCGGTCTCGGTGGTCTTGCGGTCGATTGCAGCTTTACGCATTCCTACTGCCCGTCATCTTCACTGGCCGCCTCTTAGCAGATGCAAAAGGAATTGGCCAAGGGTGGCTTTTCTTTCGGCTTTCCCAAGCCTACATGTTGGGATTGCAGGGCAAGGAGCAGCTGATGTCAGAGCCGCAGATATGGCACGGAACGACGATCCTTTCGGTGCGCAAGGGCAACAAGGTCGTGGTCGTGGGCGACGGCCAGGTCAGCCTTGGGCAGACCATCATCAAGGGCAATGCCCGCAAGGTGCGGCCGCTGGGCAATGGCCTGGTGATCGGCGGGTTTGCCGGGGCGACAGCTGACGCCATGACGCTGTTCGAGAGGCTGGAAGCAAAATTGGAACAATATCCGAGCCAGCTCTCCCGCGCTTGCGTCGACCTCGCCAAGGATTGGCGGACTGACCGCTATTTGCGGAAACTCGAGGCGATGATGATCGTCGCCGACCGGAGCGTGACGCTGGTTCTCACCGGCACCGGCGATGTGCTGGAGCCAGAGCGCGGTGTTGTCGCCATCGGGTCTGGCGGCAACTATGCGCTGGCGGCGGCGCGAGCGCTGGTCGACACTGACATGGACGCCGAAACGATTGCCCGCAAGGCGATGGCGATTGCCGCCGATATCTGCGTTTACACCAACAACACCCTGACGCTTGAAAGCCTGGGTGCATGATGTTCTCGGACGCGGCCAAGACAGACGTTGCCACACGGCTGCAGTCAGCGGTGGCGGCAGGTGTGATTGACGCCGATACCTCGGCCAGGCTGCTGCCGTTTCTCGATGAAAGTCAGTCTACGGACAATGTCGGTGGCAGCGCCGATGAAGAGCAGTTGCGGCTGATTACCGGGTTCAACGATATTTTTGTGACCATTGGCCTTGGGCTGTTTCTGGGCGCGCTGTTCTATCTGATGTCGGGGTGGGGGGTGGCAATTGCGCCGCTGAGCGTTGCCATCGCCAGCTGGCTGCTGGCCGAATTCTTCACGGGCAAAAAACGCATGGCGTTGCCGAGCATTGTGCTGTTGCTGAGTTTCACCATTTCGGTGTTCGCAACCGTGCTGCTGTTTTCGATCAGCGATGCGCCCGACGGAATGTGGAGCTGGTTGGAAGGCAATCAATTGAAGCTCTCCATCGCGGCGCTGGTGGCGGCTGCGGCTGCAACCGCGCACTGGTTCAGATTTGCTGTGCCGATCACGGTTGCAGCGGGCGTGGCAGCACTGGCGATCGTCTTGCTGTCGATTGTAACCTCGCTGTTTCCGGACTTGATTGAGTCTCACCCAGTGCTGGTTTTCCTGCCGATTGGCCTTGCGGTCTTCGCCATCGCCATGTGGTTCGACATGTCGGACCAAACCCGCAAGACGCGGCGGACGGATGTGGCATTCTGGCTGCATCTGCTGGCGGCACCGATCATCGTTCATCCCGTCATCATGGGTCTCACCGCGTCCGATCAATCGACAACGGCCGATGCGGCAACGATCATCGGCGTGTTTGTCGTGCTGTGTTTTGTAGCACTCGTCGTCGACAGGCGGGCGCTGCTGGTGTCATCGCTTGGCTATCTGGCATATGCCGCCTACACGATTGTCGCCGGTGCCGGGTGGTCGGCGTCCGCCTCGGCCGTCGCAGCACTTGCGGTAGGCGCCATTGTCCTGCTGTTGTCGGCGGCGTGGCGGCCATTGCGCAAAGTTGCAGTCACTTCGATGCCGCTTGCCATCCGGCAGCGGGTTCCCCGCACTTCATAACGAGCAAATTCATGTCAGATTTTTCTCCCCGCGAAATCGTTTCCGAACTCGACCGGCATATCGTCGGGCAATCGGATGCCAAGCGGGCGGTGGCCATTGCACTGCGAAACCGCTGGCGGCGGCAGAAGCTGCAAGGTCCGTTGCGCCAGGAAGTTACGCCAAAGAATATCCTAATGATCGGCCCGACGGGTGTGGGCAAGACCGAGATTGCGCGGCGGTTGGCGAAGCTCGCCAATGCGCCGTTCATCAAGGTTGAGGCCACCAAGTTCACCGAAGTTGGTTATGTTGGCCGTGACGTCGACCAGATCATCCGCGACCTGGTTGAGGCGGGGATCGCCATGGTGAAAGCGTCGCGGCGCAAGGATGTGGAGGTGCAGGCGCGCACCAATGCCGAGCGGCGGGTGCTCGAAGCCCTGGTCGGTGCCAATGCCTCGGAGGTGACGCGCGATTCATTCCGCAAGAAATTGCGGGCCGGGGAACTCGACGACAAGGAGATTGAAATCCAGGTCACTGACTCGGGCGGCGCGCCAAGTTTCGATATTCCGGGAATGCCGGGAGGCTCGGCCAGCGTCGTCAACCTGTCGGATATGCTCGGCAAGGCTTTTGGCGGGCGCACCAAGACCAAGCGTCTCACCGTCAAGGCCAGCCATGATGTACTGCTCGTCGAAGAACAGGACAAACTCCTCGACCAGGACCAGATTGTGCAGGATGCGATTGCCGCCGTTGAGGAGAGCGGCATTGTATTTCTCGACGAGATCGACAAGATCTGCGCCAGGGCCGAGCGGCAAGGCGCCGACGTCAGCCGCGAGGGTGTGCAGCGCGATCTGTTGCCTCTGATCGAGGGCACGACGGTTTCAACCAAGCATGGCGCGGTGCAGACCGACCACATTCTGTTCATTGCATCGGGCGCGTTTCATACCGCCAAGCCTTCGGACCTGTTGCCCGAATTGCAAGGGAGGCTGCCGATCCGCGTCGAGTTGAAGGCGCTCGACCGCGATGATTTGCGCAAGATATTGACCGAACCCGAGGCCAGCCTCATCAAGCAATACATAGCACTTCTCGCAACCGAGGGTGTGACGCTCGATTTCACCGAGGACGGGATCGCGGCCATTGCCGGAATTGCCGCCGATACCAATGCCAGTGTCGAGAACATCGGCGCGCGGCGGCTGCAAACGGTGATGGAAAGGTTGCTCGACGAGATCAGCTTTGCGGCTCCGGATCGATCCGGCGAGACAGTGCTGATCGATGCGGCGTATGTGGAAACGCATGTCGGCAATCTGGCGCGGAACTCCGATCTCTCGAAGTTCATCCTTTAGGCCTGGACTTCCGCCGGTCAAGCAGGCCAAGAATTTCATCGAGTAAGGCAGCGTCAAGCTTGCCGATATCGTCAGCGAGACGGTTCGAAAGTTCAGTAGCTTTCGGAGAGAGTCCCGCCGTGTCGATGGTGATGCGCGGATGCGAGATGCGGGCGAGCCTGACGACGTCTTCGGCATCGTCCCAGATGATGTTGAAGTAGGCGAGGATGCGTTGGATCAAATGCCAGCCCGGGCGGCCGCGCTTGCCGTGTTCGAGTGCCGACAGATAGGCCGAGGAAACGCCGATGGCTTCAGCCATGTCCTTCAGCGTCACGCCGCGTTCGGCACGCAGTTTCCGCATCCTGTCGCCAAACGGCGTCATCCATCCTCCCGCAGCCGCCTGATCTTCACATAGAAGGCGCCGCCGCCACCATGCTTGGGATGGGCCGGTTGAAAGCCCGACACGACGGCGCGAAATTCGGCATCGTGAAACCAGTCAGGCACGAGGCGGCGCAAACGGCCCTGGCGTTCCGGTGAATGAAAATGATCGGCACCGTGCAGCGTGTGGCGCGAATAAGGCGAGTCACCCTTGCCGGTAATGACCAGTACGGTCCGGACGCCAAGCGACTGGGACTCGCGCAGGAATTGCTGGAGCCTGACGCGTGCCATCTCGATGCCGGTGCCGTGAAGATCGAGGCGGCGCTCGATCTCGACGTTGCCGCGCGTCAGGCGCTGCGTGGTTCGGCGGTCAAGACCGGTGATCTGCGGGGGTGATTTGCGATGGGCAGCCGGAACCGGAATATGTGGGCTTGATGGCAACACATGCGGCTTCTTGAATTCGGGCGGCAGCTTGACCAGAGGTGATGCGGTACTGCGGGACGAGCGCGGACGAAGCGGCTTGACAGTCTTGGTGGTTTCGATCCACAGATCGAAGTCCTCGGGTTTGCGGCTCATGGGATCAACCCCAAGCGTGTGGCCACGGTTTTCGGCAACAGCACGATCATGTTGCCGGGGCTTTTCATCCGGCCGGCGATGTTGCCCGCTGCCTCGCCAAAACCCCAGAAGACATCACCTCTGGCGTGGCCGATGATGGCGGTTCCAGTATCCTGGGCGATCAGCAACTGGTTGAAGGGCTGGAGCGCACCATCGGTTGCCGACGGAACATTTGTTTCAATCCACACCGGCGTGCCGAAGGCCCAGATGCCGCGGTCAACCGCGAGGCTGCGGCCGGGCGTCAATTGCACATGCTGGGCACCGAGTGCGCCGAGCGACGGGTCTGCAAGTTGCGCCTCGCGAAAGAAGACAAAGGACTCGTTTTCCCACATCAATGCGCGGGCTTCTTGCGGATTCTTTGTCATCCACGCGCGGATGGCCTGCATCGACATCTGCTCGCGCGTCAACACGCCACGCTCGACCAGCAATCCGCCGATGCCGGTATAACTACGACCGGACTTGGCAGCGTAAGACAGCCGCATCACCGAACCATCGGCAAAGCGGACGCGGCCTGAGCCTTGAACATGAATGAAGAAGGCATCGGCCCAGTCCTTCAACCAGACCAGTTCGAGCCCTTGTCCCTTCAGAGCGCCCTGTTCGATCTGCATGCGGCTGAAAAAGGCGGCGGGTTTGCCATCAACGAGATGGCCATAATCGAGGCCGGATTCGTCTTTTTGTTGCTGGTTGAAAGACATGAGATCGGCGGGACGGCGATAGATGGGAACCGTGAACGTTTCGTCCGGCGCGCGCGCGCCTTCGGCTTCGGGCTCATAGTAGCCAGTGAACAGGCCGTCTGGCCGCGCATCGTCAACAACCCGGTACGGAATGAAGTTAGACTCGAAGAACAGCCTTGCAGGTGTTGCTTGAAATGCCTCGTTGCAGATCCCCAGCCAATCGCTCCGCGCACCACCATACATGGTGGGCCGCTTGAAGGCAGTACCCTCACCCAGAATTTCGCGGCAGGACCGGCGGAGGGATTGAAGTGCGGCGGCGTGGTCATCGCTAACCCAGGCCTTGAGATCTTCGAAACCCAGCCGTTGCAATGACGAAGCGGATGCAGGTTGCACGGCATCAATCGCTATCAGAAACAGGAGAACAACCGTTCGCCATGGTGCAATCAAGCTGGTGCCTGCGTTGCCACCAGCTTCCAGTTCGGATTGCGCGAGGCGACATCGCGTTCAAAAGTCCAGACATCGGTCACTTCGCGGATATGCTTCGCATCGCCATCAACGACTTCGCCAGACTTTGACAGCGTAACGGAGATCAGTTCACTAACGAATTCGATGGTGATGGTGGCTTTGCTGCCCGTCAGGCTGGCGGCGATCAACTTGGCGGCGCTGATACCGACAAAGCGCTGGTCGACGCGCTGGCCCGCCGCCACGCGGGCATCGATCGCCTCGGCGAAACCGTCAAAGACATCCTTCGACAAAAGATTCTTGAGGCCGGGCTTGTCGCCATTGGCAAAGCCCTCGATGATCATTTCGTAGGCTTGCTTGGCGCCCTCCACGAACGAGCGCGGCGTGAAGGTGGTGTCCCTGGCGATAATCTGTTCCAGGGCGGTGGCAAGGGCTGAGCCGGGTTCGGCAAAACCTGCCCAAACTGGAGGAACCGGTTCGTCGTCCTCGACCTGGCGCTGGCCGGTCTCGGAGTCTTGCGGGAAACGCAACACGGTGCCGGTCTTGGATGGTTCCTTTTGACGCTCTTCGGCACGGCCGGCAGCGGGATCAACCGGCGGGCGCTCGTTTCCGGTGCGCGTGCCGAGAACGGAGCGGAGGCGCCAGAACACCACCAGTGCCACGGCCAAGAGCAAAATATTCAATGGATCAAGCGACATATCATCTTCCATAAGGGATTTTACCGGGACGGTTGACCCACATGGGTTGTCGCACCGGGGAACTGCGACCTATATATAGGGACGGACCTTGGGGTCCAAGGCCAAAGGACATCGATTATCGCCATGTTGCGTTTTCTGCCAATCGTCTTTCTTGCTGGGGGTCTGCTGGAGATCGCATCGATTATCTGGGTTGGCAGTGCCATCGGGGTCATCGCCACCCTGCTGTTGCTGATGTGCGGGGGCGTTGTGGGATTGGGTCTGTTCCGGTCGGCTGGCGCCAATGCCGCCACCGCCCTCAGGTCATCGATCCAGGACCGCCGGATGTATCAATCGCTGGCCGGCACCACCATGGTGAGGATTTTCGCAGGCGTGCTGTTCATTGTGCCCGGCTTTTTCAGCGATATTGTGGCCCTGTTGCTGCTGGTCCTGCCGGTGAACCGGTGGATTGCACGGCAGGCAGAAGGATCGCCAGCTGCGGGCCAGCCTGCTTCTGGCGGACGGCGGCCCAATGGCCTGGTGATTGAGGGTGAGGCTTACGAGGTCACTGGTGACGTCGATTTCGAACCGCCCCGCAACGAACGGAACTAACTCCGCAGTCTCACCTTGCGAGGTGCGGTTGGTCATGTTAGCCAAAGCTGAATTCGATTACGAGGTGACCTGATATGCCAAAGTCTCCCAAGTCCACGCCGAAGCCGGACGAGAAATCCAGCAATGGTGCAACTGCTGCGGCCACTGCCGCCGCCGCCAGTGCTTCGGCTGCGGCGCCAGCCGAGGCGAAACCGCAGGTTCAGCCGTCGATGCGGATTCTCGGCCAGTACCTCAAGGACCTCAGTTTCGAAAACCCCAACGCACCCCAGACCCTGGCGCCGCAACAGACTCAGCCCGACATCAATATCTCGGTCAATGTCAATGCGCGCAACCTGGCGCCGACAGATTTCGAGGTCGAACTCCACCTCGATGCCAAGGCCACACTGCAGGACAAGGTCGTGTTTGCTGCCGAACTCGTTTATGCGGGCACGTTCCGGCTCGAGAATTTCCCGGCACAGATGATGCACCCGGCCGTGCTCATCGAATGCCCGCGCATCCTGTTTCCCTTTGCCCGGCAGATCCTGGCTGAAGCCACCCGGAATGGCGGATTTCCGCCGCTGATGCTGGACCCCATCGACTTTGCCGCGATGTACCAGAAGCGGTTGCAGCAGCAACCAGTGGGCAAGGCCTAGTTTTTAACCTTCGTCCACAATGCCTGTTCACCGAGGCCCGTCACGAAGAGTGCATGGGCCTCTTTTTCGTCTTCGCTCAGGCGCTCCGGTAAAGGTGACGGCCGCTGGCCCGCACGCGTGGCGGTGCCTTGCGGATTGAACGCCGATCTGACGGCCGAACTCCCGAGATTTAATGCCGTCTGGCGTCCGCCGATGAGTTCGAGATAGACCTCCGCCAATAATTCCGAGTCAAGCAGCGCGCCGTGCCGCGTGCGTTTGCTGTTGTCGATACCATAGCGGCGGCAGAGCGCATCGAGACTGTTGGCGGACCCCGGATGTTTCTGGCGGGCGAGAGACAGGGTATCAATGACACGCTCTGGCAGAATTGCCGGCAGTTTCTGGTAGCTCAGTTCGGCATTGAGGAAGCCGACATCAAAGCTGGCGTTGTGAATGACCAGAACTGAATCGGCGATGAAATCAAGGAAGCCCGCGGCGATTGCCGCGAAAACTGGTTTGCTGGACAGGAAGCTCGTCGACAGGCCGTGCACCGCCTCGGCCTCGGCGGGCATGTTGCGTTCAGGGTTAATGTAGACGTGAAAGGTTTGGCCGGTCGGGAGATGGTTGAAGAGTTCAAGGGCGCCGATTTCAACGACTCGGTCGCCCTTCGCAGGATCAAGTCCGGTGGTTTCGGTATCGAGGATGATCTCACGCATGATGTACCTATGAATTTCCCGGCGTGACAAGTTTTGCCAGAATGCGATCAACTTGGCGCTGACTATCGGCGATGCTGATCGAGGTGTCGATCACGTAGTCCGCCCGGCGGCGTTTCTCGGCGTCGGGCAATTGCCGTGACAGGATGAAATCGAATTTCTCAGCCGTCATGCCCTGGCGCTGCAGAGCGCGCTGGCGCTGGATTCCGGGGCTGGTTGAGACCACGATGATGATATCGACGTCCTTGTCCCGGCCGGTTTCAAACAACAGGGGAATATCGAGAATGGCCACGGCGCAGCCAGTGCTCCGGGCTGTAGCGAGGAAGTCTTCCTGCATGGCGCGCACCAGTGGATGAACGGCGTGTTCCACACGCTTCAAAATTTCCGGGTGTTCACGGATAGATGCCGACAATTGATCGCGGTTCACGGCACCATCGGTGACAGCTTCAGGAGCGATTTCGGCGATGGCGGCCACGGCCTTGCCGCCTTTGGCATAGAGTTGATGAACGGCGGCATCGCTGTCGAAGACCGGAATGCCGCGTAACGCGAACTGCTTGGCGGTTTCGGTCTTTCCCATGGCAATGGAACCGGTGAGGCCAGCGACGATCATCTTATGTAACCCGGATCGACGTCGCGGGCGATCAGGTCATGCAGGGCCGGCGTCACCGTGGGCCTCGCGCCAAACCACAGCTCGAAACCGCGAACCGCCTGATGCAACAACATGCCAAGGCCTTCGACAACCGGATTGCCGCGCGCCGCGGCCCGTTCTAGCAATGCGGTGCGGAGCGGGACATAGACGACATCGCTGACCACAGCCTTGGTGCTCAGCAGGGTGAGATCGATTGACAGTTCGTCCTGGCCGTTCATGCCGAGCGATGTGGTGTTGACGAGAAGATCGCATTCGGCAAGCTGGGCAGAGCGCTGCGACCACTCGACTGGCTTGATTGCCGGGCCAAAGCGCGCCCGCAGTTTTTCGGCGCGTTCGATGCCGCGGTTGGCAATTGCAATTTCGCTTGCGCCGTGGAGCAGAAGTGCGTTGGTAATGGCCATGGCAGCGCCACCAGCACCCAGCAAGACAGTGCGTGAATTGCGGATGTTGAAATCTGGACAAGTCGATAAAAGACTGTTGATGAAACCCTCGCCATCCGTGTTGGTGCCGAGGAGCTCATCGCCTCTTGCGAACACAGTGTTGACGGCGCCAAGTCGTTGTGTTGATTCATCGGCGGGCTTGAGCAGTTGAAACGCCTTTTCCTTGTGAGGCAGCGTGACGTTGCATCCGACGTAACCATTGGCAGCCAAGTTGGTGAAAAAGCTGGCAAGGTTCTGGGGTTCAACCGGCACACGCTCATAAGAGCCTGCGAGACCGAGCTGCTTCAGCCAATAATTGTGGATGAGCGGCGAACGCGAATGACTGATGGGCCAGCCAATGACGCAAGCTTTTTTCATGTTTCGAGCTCGCCGTGGGTGCGCAGACATTCCAGCAACGGAAGCAGTGGCAATCCAAGGATGGTGAAGTAGTCGCCATCGATCTTGTCGAACATTTGCGAGCCAAGTCCTTCGATCTGGTAGGCACCGACCGATTCCATTGATTTTGCAACATTGCGGGCGAGATAGCTTTCGAGAAAGACGTCACTGAAATTGCGCATCGTGAGGTGGGCTTGGCTGGTGATGCTCCACAGTTCAGCGCCACGGCGGGCACAGACGGCGGAGGAGATCAGTTGATGCGTCTGGCCGCGAAGGTCTTGCAGTTGGCGGCGTGCCGCGCCGATGTCCGGCGGTTTCGAGTAGATGCGGCCATCGAACGAGAGAACCTGGTCGGCGCCGATCACTAAGGCACCGTGATGGCGAAGGGAGACGTCCTTGGCTTTCGCCGCGGCCAGGTTGAGCGAAGCTTCAGCGGGTGACCAGTTTGGATGTTCCGCGAGGAGGCTCAATTCGTCAACGTCAGGCCGTGCCGTGGTGAACGTCACACCGGCATTGGCGAGCATGAGCTGCCGGGTCGGGCTGGTGGAGGCAAGGATGATCACGTCAATTGTCCTGCCGGCGGCTTTCGGCGAGGAGGTTCAGGATCGATGCGGCGGTCTCCTCGACCGAGCGGCGGGTGAC